>CAJNCM010000008.1:0-79665 GCA_905221285.1 bacterium | reverse complement strand
TTGCTTGCTTCGCAGTCGGTTTTGCCACTGGCGTTGGAGTCACTGAAGCTACTGATGCCGTTCCTGCAGTCTTAGCTCGTTCCACTTCTGCGTTTGTTGTCGCATTGTCGATTGCTTCTTTCGCTGCATCAGCTTTTGCCTTAGCTTCTGCTTTGGCTTTAGTTTTTTCTTCAGCTGTTAAATCATCATTCGCATCTATTGCATCTTCTTTTGCTTTTAATGCATCATCTATTGCCTGTTTGGCTGCTGTTTTTTTAGCTGCTTCTGGACTAAACGAGTTCACATCACTTAAACCAGATACACTATTTACATCTACTTTAATGTCTGTATCTGCTGCATCGATTGCGTCTTTTGCCTCATTAGCTTTATTTTCTACTTCAGCTTTTGCTGCAGTTTTCTCTTCAGTTGTTAAATCATCTCGAGCATCAATTTCTTCTATTTTTTTCTCTAGAGCTGCTTCAATTGCTTTTTTAGCCTCTGGTTTCTTAACCGCTACTTGATTCAATGAGTTTACATCTGCTACCCCAATAGTTTTTGAATTTTCAACGTCAGCATTTGTTGTCGCTTTATCAACTGCTTGTTTCGCTGCAGTCGCTTTGTCTTGCGCTTCTTGCTTAGCTGCAGCTTTTTCTTCATCAGTTAAGTCGTTGTTTGCATCAATCTCATCGTTCTTAGCTTTCAGTGCATCGTCGATGGTTTTCTTAGCCACTGGTTTCGCTACTGGCGTTGGGTTTACATTGTTTACTTCTGTTGTTCCGTTAGCCTTAGCTTGATCTACTCCCGCATTTGTTGTTGCGTTGTCGATTGCTTGTTTCGCTGCAGTCGCTTTGGCTTGCGCTTCTTGCTTAGCTGAGGCTTTTTCTTCGTCAGTTAAGTTGTTATTTGCTTCGATTTCTTTAATCTTATCAGCTAACGCGGCTTCTACTGCTTTCTTAGCTGCTGGTTTGGCTACCGGCGTTGGAGTCACCGAATCTACTGATGTTGCTCCATCATTTTTAGCTTGTTCTACCTCTGTGTTTGTTGTTGCAGTATCAATCGCTTGTTTCGCTGCATCGGCTTTGGCTTTCGCGTCTTCCTTAGCTTTGGCTTTTTCTTCAGCAGTCAAATCGTTGTTGGCATCAATTGCATCGTTCTTAGCTTTCAATGCGTCATCGATGGCTTGCTTCGCTGCTGGTTTGGCTACCGGCGTTGGAGTCACTGAAGCTACTGATGTTGCTCCGTCGTTTTTAGCTTGTTCCACCGCTGCGTTTGTTGTTGCAGTATCAATCGCTTGTTTCGCTGCATCGGCTTTTGCCTTAGCGTCTTCTTTAGCTTTGGCTTTTTCTTCAGCAGTCAAATCGTTATTGGAATCAATCGCGTCATTCTTAGCTTTCAATGCGTCATCGATCGCTTGTTTTGCAGCCGGTTTAGCTATTGGTGTTGGAGTGACTGAAGATATACTTGTCGCTCCGCCATTTTTAGCTTGTTCTACCGCATCATTTGTTGTTGCGTTGTCGATTGCTTGTTTCGCTGCAGTCGCTTTGGCTTGCGCTTCTTGCTTAGCTGAGGCTTTTTCTTCGTCAGTTAAGTTGTTATTTGCTTCGATTTCTTGAATCTTATCAGCTAACGCGGCTTCTACTGCTTTCTTAGCAGCTGGTTTTGCTACTGACGTTGGAGTTACATTGTTTACTTCTGTTGTTCCATTAGCCTTAGCTTGTTCTACCGCATCGTTTGTTGTCGCGTTGTCGATTGCTTGCTTCGCTGCGTCAGCTTTGGCTTTCGCGTCTTCCTTAGCTTTTGTTTTCTCTTCTGCTGTTAGGTCATTGTTTGCGTCGATTGCGTCGTTCTTAGCTTTCAGTGCATCGTCGATTGCTTTCTTAGCTGCTGGTTTGGCTACCGGCGTTGGAGTCACATTGGTTACTTCTGTTGTTCCATCAGCCTTAGCTTGGTCTACTCCCGCATTTGTTGTTGCGTTGTCAATTGCAGTCTTCGCTGCGTCGGCTTTTGCTTTTGCATCTTCTTTAGCTTTTGCTTTCTCTTCCGCTGTTAAGTCATTGTTTGCGTCGATCGCGCCATTCTTAGCTTTCAGTGCATCGTCGATGGCTTGCTTAGCTGCTGGTTTGGCTACCGGCGTTGGAGTCACATTGGTTACTTCTGTTGTTCCATCAGCCTTAGCTTGGTCTACTCCCGCATTTGTTGTTGCGTTGTCAATTGCAGTCTTCGCTGCGTCGGCTTTTGCTTTTGCATCTTCTTTAGCTTTTGCTTTCTCTTCCGCTGTTAAGTCATTGTTTGCGTCGATCGCGCCATTCTTAGCTTTCAGTGCATCGTCGATGGCTTGCTTAGCTGCTGGTTTGGCTACCGGCGTTGGAGTCACATTGGTTACTTCTGTTGTTCCATCAGCCTTAGCTTGGTCTACTCCCGCATTTGTTGTTGCGTTGTCAATTGCAGTCTTCGCTGCGTCAGCTTTCGCTTTCGCATCTTCTTTAGCTTTGGCTTTTTCTTCAGCAGTCAAATCGTTATTGGAATCAATCGCGTCATTCTTTGCTTTCAATGCGTCATCGATGGCTTGTTTTGCAGCCGGTTTAGCTGCTGGTGTTGGAGTGACTGAAGATACACTTGTCGCTCCGTCATTTTTAGCTTGTTCTACCTCTGTGTTTGTTGTCGCGTTGTCGATTGCTTGCTTCGCTGCGTCAGCTTTGGCTTTCGCGTCTTCCTTAGCTTTGGCTTTTTCTTCAGCAGTCAAATCGTTGTTGGCATCAATCGCGTCGTTCTTAACTTTCAATGCGTCATCAATTGCTTGTTTTGCAGCCGGTTTAGCTGCTGGTGTTGGAGTGACTGAAGATACACTTGTCGCTCCGTCATTTTTAGCTTGTTCTACCGCTGCGTTTGTTGTTGCGTTGTTGATTGCTTGTTTCGCTGCATCGGCTTTGGCTTTCGCATCTTCTTTAGCTTTGGCTTTTTCTTCAGCAGTCAAATCGTTATTGGAATCAATCGCGTCATTCTTTGCTTTCAATGCGTCATCGATGGCTTGTTTTGCAGCCGGTTTAGCTACTGGTGTTGGAGTGACTGAAGATACACTTGCTGCCCCAGCGTTTTTAGCTTGCGTTACTGCATCGTTTGTTGTCGCGTTGTCGATTGCTTGCTTAGCTGCGTCAGCTTTCGCTTTTGCGTCTTCCTTAGCTTTGGCTTTTTCTTCAGCAGTCAAATCATTATTGGCATCAATCGCTGCCTCTTTTGCTTTTAACGCTTCATCGATGGCTTGCTTCGCTGCTGGTTTGGCTACCGGCGTTGGATTCACCGAATCTACTGATGTTGCTCCAGCGTTTTTAGCTTGTTCTACCTCTGCGTTTGTTGTTGCGCTATCGATTGCTTGTTTAGCTGCATCGGCTTTGGCTTTGGCGTCTTCCTTAGCTTTGGCTTTCTCTTCAGCAGTCAAATCGTTATTGGCATCAATCACATCGTTCTTAGCTTTCAATGCGTCATCGATGGCTTGTTTTGCAGCTGGCTTCGCTTGCGCTGTTGGTGTTACTAAAGATACACTTGTCGCTCCATCAGCCTTAGCTTGTTCCACCGCTGCATTTGTTGTCGCCTTGTCGATTGCAGTCTTCGCTGCATCGGCTTTGACTTTCGCGTCTTCCTTAGCTTTGGCTTTTTCTTCAGCAGTCAAATCGTTGTTGGCATCAATTGCGTCGTTCTTAGCTTTCAATGCGTCATCGATGGCTTTCTTAGCTGCTGGTTTGGCTACCGGAGTTGGAGTCACCGAATCTACTGATGTTGCTCCGTCGTTTTTAGCTTGCGTTACTGCATCATTTGTTGTCGCCTTGTCGATTGCTTGCTTCGCTGCGTCAGATTTGGCTTTTGCATCAGCTTTCGCCGCAGTTTTTTCTTCGTCTGTTAAGTCATTGTTGGCATCAATCGCGTCGTTCTTAGCTTTCAATGCGTCATCGATGGCTTTCTTAGCTGCTGGTTTGGCTACCGGAGTTGGAGTCACCGAATCTACTGATGTTGCTCCGTCGTTTTTAGCTTGCGTTACTGCATCATTTGTTGTCGCCTTGTCGATTGCTTGCTTCGCTGCGTCAGATTTGGCTTTTGCATCAGCTTTCGCCGCAGTTTTTTCTTCGTCTGTTAAGTCATTGTTGGCATCAATCGCGTCGTTCTTAGCTTTCAATGCGTCATCAATTGCTTGTTTTGCAGCTGGTTTGACTACCGGCGTTGGAGTCACCGAATCTACTGATGTTGCCCCAGCGTTTTTAGCTTGAGTTACTGCATCGTTTGTTGTCGCGTTGTCGATCGCTTGTTTCGCTGCGTCGGCTTTGGCTTTCGCATCTTCCTTAGCTTGGGCTTTTTCTTCAGCCGTTAAATCGTTATTGGAATCAATTGCATCGTTCTTTGCTTTCAATGCGTCATCGATGGCTTGTTTTGCAGCTGGTTTGACTACCGGCGTTGGAGTCACCGAATCTACTGATGTTGCCCCAGCGTTTTTAGCTTGAGTTACTGCATCGTTTGTTGTCGCGTTGTCGATCGCTTGTTTCGCTGCGTCGGCTTTGGCTTTCGCATCTTCCTTAGCTTTGGCTTTTTCTTCAGCCGTTAAATCGTTATTGGAATCAATCGCGTCATTCTTTGCTTTCAATGCGTCATCGATGGCTTGCTTCGCTGCTGGTTTGGCTACCGGCGTTGGAGTCACCGAATCTACTGATATTGCCCCAGCGTTTTTAGCTTGAGTTACTGCATCGTTTGTTGTCGCGTTGTCGATGGCTTGCTTTGCTACATCTGCTTTGGATTTTGCGTCTTCCTTAGCTTTGGATTTTTCTTCAGCAGTCAAATCGTTATTGGCATCAATCTCTGCTTCTTTTGCTTTTAACGCTTCATCAACTGCATTTTTTGCGTCAGTTTTCTTTTGGCTTGCTTGCGGATTAACGCTTTCTACATCAGCAACGCCTGTAGTTTTCGCATTATCTACTGTTGAGTTTGTTGTTGCAGTATCAATATTATTTTTAGCCGCTGTTGCTCTTGCTTGTGCATCTGCTTTTGCTGCTTCTTTTTCTTCAGTTGTTAAATCATTTCTTGCATCAAGTTGTGCTTCTTTCGCTTTAAGTGCATCATCTATTGCTTTCTTAGCCACTGGTTTCGCTACCGCTGTTGGCGTTACTGAACTTACACTTGTCGTTCCTGCCGTTTGGGCTGAGTCCACTGCTACGTTTGTTGTAGCATTATCGATTGCTGTTTTTGCTGCATTCGCTTTTGCCTGTGCATCTGCTTTTGCTGCATTCTTCTCTTCTGTCGTTAAGTCGTTATTCGTATCGATGGCTGCTGCTTTCTCTCTTAAAGCTGTATCAATAGCTGCTTTTGCTGTATCTTTCTTTGTTGCTACAGGATTATCATTGCTAATCGCAGTTGTCCCTGACGTTTTCGCATTATCTAATGCTGCTTTTGTCGTTACCGAGTTATCATTAATTGCTGTTAAAGCTTTTGCCTTATCAGCATTAACTTTTTCGATTGCTGCTGCTTTTTCTTCTGCAGTTGCGTTTGTATTAGCATTAATCTCTGCAATTTTATCTTCAGCAGCCTTGTTAAGGGCATCAATTGCAGGTTGTTTATTTAAACTTGTGAACTCTGATAAAGGTTTTGTATCAGTTGAACCATCTTTATAGGTCACAACAAGATTTCCATTAGTATCTTTTGTAATCGTAGAAATTCTTGTCGCCTGATTGTCTACAGCTTGTCCTCTCTTGCTAGTAAAATTAGCATCATCGTTAGTTTGAGAGTATTCGATTTTTACTTTTTCTTTAATTTTTTCAAATTCGTCATCCGTAACATTCGCTGGATCTACTACACTAACTGTTCCTTCTGGAGTCTTAATATCATATTTAGTAGTTTGATTTTTTACAACAAACTCAACATAACCTTCAATTTTTTGACGTTCTGCAGGATTAGTAGTTGCATTAATTCTTCCGTTAAAAGGTGCACTTTCTCCATTGTTGTCATCTTTTGCAACGATAACACTTGTCCATTTTTTCCCAGCAGTTAAATTCGTTGTTCCAGTCATTTTAATGGTTGCTGTCTTCTTATCTTCAGAAACAGAACCTGCTCCGCTTGTTACTGCGCTATCAACAATATTCCCTACTGCTAAACCGAAACTAGTTGCATTATTATAGTTAATATCACCAGGACCTCGAAGTTTCAGGTCCTTAATCTTAGACTCATCCGTTGCAGTGAATGTTAGGTCTGTCTCTTCTCCAGAATAGATATAAATATTTCTGTTCGCTTCGTTTGAATACGGTAGATTAACAACCGGTGGAACATTTTTTTGTACAATTTCACTTACTGGTTTTGTCTTCGTAGAACCATCTGTAAATGTAACAACGATATTATTTCCAACGATATTAACCGATTGAATAACATCCTCTGGGTGTTCTACTAAAGTTCCACGTTTATCAGCAAATCGTGCATCTTCGTTTGTTGTTGAATATTCTAATTGAATACTATCTTTGATTTTCTTTAAATCTTCTGCTGTAGGATTTGTCAAACTAGTTACAGAAATCTTTTCATCTGTAGGTTGAGATCTTAAGGCGTATTTTTTTGCTTGAGATTTTAACACTAAGTAGAAATACCCTGGGTCTGCGATACTATCACCTTTTTTAAGATTCTCTCTACCTTGATCATCAACCACCTGAATATAACGAGTACCCACGTTAAGTGTTTGGTTTTCTTGTTTTGTATAATCTCTGTGTTTTTTCAGTATATCGTTTGGACGACCTGTAATAACAATTTTCGCAGGATTTGCTTGACTCGCCTCCGATGTTACCCCTGCCGTTTCAGCACGATTTATTACAGTAGCTGTAAATCCAAATTCAACATCCAAGTCATTATCTGTACCTGCAACATTAGGGAATCTTTGTCTAGATCCTTTCTTAATCGTTGCATAGCGAATTTTTCCAGTTTCAGAATAAACTGGAATTTCTAATGAAAAATGCTCTTCGTTATAGATATAGATTTTCTTCTCATCTGGTATGGAGAATGTAAAGTCTACCTTTGGATCTTGATTGACAGCTGCACGGAATGTTGTATCCTTTTCAATTTCACTTCCATTACGCGGATCATTGGCACCAGTATTTTCAATCGCATTTGATTCTGATGGTTTTTCAGTATTCTCAGCTTTGATACCAACTGTTTCTTTACCCTCAGTAGTATCTGTTGAAACAATTTCTTTTTTCTCAACCGGCTTATTTCGTAATTTTGAGTTAACAGTAGTAACCAGTTTTTGATAGGCACTCGTCAATTCTTCTTGACTACTTGCGCTCGCTAAAGTTGCTTTGGCATTAGCCAATTCAGCAGCTAGACTCGCTACACTTTCCTCTGTCTTATTAGCGTAGGCTCCACTTGAAATCTTACCTTCAATTTCACCAATATAATTTACAAGTTGACTTTTATCTAGTTCTGGTTTAGTAATTTTCGGTTCACTGATTTTGGACTCACTCTGATTTTCAGCCTTATCCCCACCTTCTTGAGCCAACTCTACTCTACTAGAAGACTCTTCAGTTACTTTCAATTGATCCGCTGCAACTGCTCCATTTCCTAAAAACATTAAAAAGGCAGCAACCGCTACACTCGCTGCACCAAAACTATATTTACGAATGGAGAAACGCATGATCTTTTCTTTTCTCTGATTCTCAAGGGACTTATCAGAAAGCTTGTTCTTCATTTATAATATTTCCTTTTCTCTTATCTATGTACACATTATATCATATTGAATTTTATGCGTATTTACAAATTACTTTATATTTCATTTTATAATTTTTAAGCTATTTTTGCAAGTTGTTTGAACTAGAATAAAACCCATAAAACAAAGCCCTGCCTGACATTTCATTTACTTTTTGAAAATCTATTTTCTAGTATTTTAGTTATAAATATATTCAATAATTATGCTTGTAAATGAACAGTCAATCACTACATAAATAAAAAGGAGAAGACATACTTGCCTCTCCTTTTTGAGATTAAGTCAGTCCCTTCAGGACTAATAAAATTACTTAAAGATTGAAGTTTTAAAGCTATTTGTTTGTTGAAGAAGTTTCTTGAAGATTTTCTCTTTAAGTGATACGGTATTATCAAATTTAACTGATCCATTTTTAAGAGTTGCTTTATCTTTATCAACGGCAGCAACAAATGCATTCTTCAAGTCATCGTAACTACTGTATGTAGTACCGTCGATTGTAACAGGGTTAAATCCTGCTTTCGCTTTATCAACAACTTCTTTGAAGTATTCTTTCTTCCAATCTTCTAGAGTATTAAATTTACCATCAGAAACTTTCTTAATGATAAAGTCATCACCTAGAGTAGCATGACCTGCTTGTTTAGACTCATTTTTCAGCATGTTAGAAGCATAATTTAGGAAGCCTTTTTCATATCCAAAGTAACCCCACATACGGAAGGTGTTATGTTTGAATGACATTGCTCCTGGTGCTCCTTCACTTGTGTTACCTCCATAGATACCTGCAGTGATAGGTACAGTTACATAGGCAGAGCCAAATCCAGTTGGATCATACTGACCATTGCCAGGACCGTGCTTAGTCATGAAGTTTTTCTCTACTAAGTCGTTAACAGATGTTAAATTATATTCTTTTTCTTCTGCATTTAAATCCCTAACGTTGTCGTATTGGTTCTTCGTATTAGCTCCACGAAGTTGCTTATCTACTTTCTTGAACCAAGCGTTGTTTAGTTCTTTACTGCCTTTATCAATTACAGCTTCTCCTTCAAGATAATCAAGAAGCATAAGCGTATCATTGAAACCTTTCATGTAATGATCGATTTCAGCGCGAGAAGTAAGGTCATTTGGATTTGTGTTGTACCATTGGTTTCCATCGTTTGGACGTTCATAGGCCATGTTCAATCCTAGTGCTTTAAAATCGCCGTTTGGGCTTGTTTCAGCAGGTGATTGTAACATACCTTGTGCGAATGCCTCTAGGTCAGTACCTTCACGGTGTCTTGAACCACCTAAATAAACCATACGGTCATTTACGTGAGTAGTTTCGTGAGTGAAAGCTGAAATACCAAAGTCACTAATCATATCAGTAACCATAAAGAAGACTGAATCATCCTTATAAGGATTACCGTAAATACGAGCTACAGCTCCCATACGCCAGTCAGTTGCATGATAACGACCTGTTGGTCCGTATAATTCACGGATAGGTGCTACATCCTTACCACTATTCGTATGTCCGTATTTATCTGTGCTGATTCCTTTATAGTTTTGGTTATCTAACACAGGTGTTGGTACCATGTTGTTGCTCTTAAGCAGTTGATTACGAACTTTATCTAATGATAAACGAGACCAGAAGTCTAGGTAATTTTGTTGACCTTTAGCGACTTTATTGATTTCAGCTTTGAATGCTTCGCGTTCTTCTGCAGTATTCTTACCGTATTTTTCAAAGGAACTGTAAGCCATAGTGTTATATGTTGAGATTAAGAACATATGTGCATCTTTCAAGTTAAGAAGTGGCAAAATCATCTTACCATGCATGTCGTTGTTTAATCCCTCGTAGGCTCTGTGTTTCTTATTAGCAAATTCAGGAGTTGTTGTTTTAGGTTCAACAATATATACATTATCTTTAGTAGCTTTTATGAACCAATCGTTTAAGTCTGTGTCACTTGTGAATAGATGCATATTATAGTCTAAGAAACTGTTTAACTCGCCTATACCGATAACTCCACCGATCGTTTCGCGATAAGCTTCTAAAGTTCTATCACCTTTAATGTTACTTTCTTTAGAACCAACCTTAATCAAGAAATCTAACACATTTACATTCTTACCATAGAAGTCCGGTTTGAATAGCATTAATTCTTTAATATTAAAGTCATCGAATTTAACTCCGTAGTAACGGTTGAGGTAAGACAAACCAAGAAGAACTGCGGCCTTATTGTCATCGATTTTCTTAATCAAGGCACGTTTTGCAGCTTCATCAGTGTTAAGCTGGTGATCTTCATTTTCAACTAACTTCGTAACGAATTTATTAAGATTATCTTTAACATACTTGAAGCTTTCTTCTAAGTACAAATCTTTAATTGCATTGACTTTGTTGCCACCAGTTCTACCCAAGTGTTGGTAAATCGGGTCAGATTGCAATTCAACTGGACTTAACTTGCTTTCGATAGCACTGATTAAATCTGTACGATCTTTAACCACCATATTTGGTGTATAAACGACTTCACCAAGCTCAGCGACACTGTATTCTTTCACTTGTTTAACTTTAGATTCTTTCGGTGAAATCGTAAAGATATCTTTTGTCTTATCAGCGTAGTGAACCAAAATATGGTCAGCATCTGTAAGGTCTGTGACAAAGTCATTGCCTTTCATCGCCGTTACAGATAACACTTCTTTCGTTAATAAGTTTGATCCAGCTTGAATCTTGTTCCCTTGGTTGACAATCCATTCTTTGTTGTAGAACGGTTGAAGTTTTTCAACATTACGGTAAGCAAGTTCACGAGAAGCATCGTAGTCATCGATGTTTTTATATTGATCAGCTTTACTTACAATATTGTTCAGTTTATCTTCAATAGGAAGTGTGCTTTCGAATTTATCAGCAGTGATTCCCATTTTAGCAATTAATTCATCAGCTTTTTCTTTAGTTATGCTAGGAATTTTTTTAGAATTAGTATAAGTTGTTTTACCTTCACTTACACCCTCAACACTGTAGTTGCGCTTCGTTCTAGAGTATGTAAAGTAATCATCAGCATCAATATCAGAATGACCAAAGACCATTTCACCAGTCTTAACTTTCATCATAGTGATGTTGTCTTCTATAGCCCCTAGTGCCCAGTTAGTCCCTAGCAGTCCACCAGACATAACGGCTTCTTTGAGTTCAATAGAGCCTTTTGCTACAGAGTTTCGAAGAGTACCTTCTTTACCTAAAGTATTATTGTTGCCACCGTTTTGAGATGAATATACAATTCCGGCAGCTTTAGCTTTGTTACCTGTGATTTCAGCATCAACATAAGCTTTTTCTACAATACCTTTCCAGTTCTCACCGACGATACCTGTTAAGTAACCACCTCGATTTCCAGCAGCGTGTACTTTACCGATAAATGCAACGTTACTTAATTTTCCACTACCATCAATTTTATTGATAACCCCAGATACATCATTATTACCAACAACGTTACCCGTTAC
This sequence comes from bacterium, assembly GCA_905221285.1. Classification (GTDB taxonomy): domain Bacteria; phylum Bacillota; class Bacilli; order Lactobacillales; family Streptococcaceae; genus Streptococcus. The sequence continues at coordinate 68,522 of CAJNCM010000008.1, read as the reverse complement.
TTTAATGTTTTCTACAGTCGCATTATTTTTGATAACATTCGCTAGTGGTGCAATCCTATCAGTCCCTGGCATGTCGATATTTACATTTTCAAGTAGTAAATCTTTAACAGTACCACCGACAATATCACCGAATAAAGGTCTGTTCATATTGCTAATGGTAAATTTATTACCATCAGTGCTTGTCAATGTTCCTTTGAAAGCATTAGTAACATAAGATTTTCCTGCTGGTTTAACGTTAGCAGCATTGATATTGCTACCAAGCTTAAATGTGCCAGTCGGGTCTTTTTGCATAGCTTTTACAAGGTCGTCAAAGCTATAATATACATCACCTTCGTGTGTTTTTTGTTTTTCAAAGTAATGAACATACTCTTCGTTAAGCGTGTTGTCAGCATTCCGTTGAATCAAATCAGGTGCTTTGGCAGTGACTTTGTATAAAGTTTTTCCGTCTTTTTCTACTTCTTCAATCTTATCAACAGCCAGTCTTGTTATTTTATTGTCATGAGTGGTCACTCGTAAATAAAGCGGAGCAACATCAGCTGGTTTTTCTGTCAATAAACTAGTGTCTGTTTCGTTACCATCAGCATCCACACTCATCAAGCTTGTTTCTTTGATGTTTTTGATTTCAACTTTTTTGAGGTCAATTCTTAGCGGTTCTTCTTTCAGAACTTCTTCCTCATCACCCTCACCACGGTCATAAACCATCTTCGTTTCAAGTTTATAATCCTTGTAGTACTGTAAATCTGTCAGGGTAGTTGTCAAGTCATCTGGTGAAACATTCAAGGTTTTGACAATCTCATCACCTTTTTTCAGAGTTAAGGTAATAGATTTAATGGCTGCCTTACTTGGATTTTCTAGACTATACTTAACATCTGAAGTCCGTTTCAAATCCTTAGGCTCAACTGCTGTGATGGTCAATACTGGTTTTTCAAAGCTCTTGGTACCACGTTTCAAAATTTTGTCTTGAGGTGCCTCAAGGATTTCCTCTGTAACTTTTGGAGCATCCTCTGTTTTAACTCCCTTAATGGTATTAAAGGTCTTGGTGATTTTTTTCTGGCCTTCTTTTCCTTCTTGAGCTACAACTTCTAAGCCTTTTTTCAGTTGGTCATCTTCTTTAACAACTTCCTTAAATGGAATCTTTTCAAGACTTTCTTCTACAAGAGTTCCTTCAATTGGTTTTGTCCCACGACTTACCTGTTGGTTTACAGGCTCCTTGGCAACTTCTGTGCTAGTTGAAAGAACTTGGTCAGTTTTAACACCTTCTACTGTTTTATAAGTTGTTTTAGTAACTTGACTACCTTTTTCACCATTTCTTACGACAGTTTCTTCGTCCGTATACTTAGTTGGATCCTCAGTCGTTTCAGTTTTGTAGTCTAGGTCTGTAGTCGATGTTTCAACAAGGGTTCCCTCAGTTACTTTGTACTCAGGTAACGGTTCTTGTACAAGAGCTTGACCTGCTTTGCCTTCCTCTTGTGTACCTTTTACTTCAACTGGAGCCTCTGGCAATTCTGGCTGTGTTAGAGCTTGTCCTGCCTTACCTTCTTCTTGAGTTCCTTTTGCTTCTACTGGAGCCTCTGGCAATTCTGGTTGTGTTAAGGATTGACCTTCTTTACCTTCTTCTTGGGTTCCTTTTGCTTCTACTGAAGCCTCTGGCAATTCTGGTTGCGTTAAGGCTTGTCCTGTCTTACCTTCTTCTTGTGTACCTTTAGCTACTTGGTGACTTGGTTCAGCTTGTGGTACTGGAGTTGGAGCAGGTTGCACCTCTTTCTTAGTTCCGACTGCAATGACTTGCGACACAGGATTTTGGACTACTTGGTCTTCGATGACTTCTCTAACTTCTTGATCGTTGACCATCGATACTTTAGTTACAAGACGACGCTGACCATTTACTCCGGCTGCGACGATACGAGTCTGTCCTTCTGCTAGATTCGCATCTGGGCTTGTGATTATTTCAAAAGGAATCTCCACCAAGCTCTCTTCCTGTCTTGTCTGAGGATTCGCAGAAACTGGTTTTTCTTCAACCGCAGGAGCAACCGGAGTTTGTGCCAAAGGTTTTTCAACAACAGGTTGGGGAGTGACAGCAGGTGTTTCTTGAACTACTTCTGTTTTCTCGATTTCATTTGCACTTTGCTTTTCTACTGGCAACTGAGGCTTCTCAGCTGAAGCTGGTCTTGATGGATGGAGTTCTGCTTCCTTGAAGTATCCGATGTATTCATAACCATCAATGTGGATAATCCCTTCAGCCAAACCTTCATGTGTAGAGGCCGAAATAGTTTGGTTATAAGAAAGCAATTCTTTATTTTCAAATGCGAATGTCCCATAAGGTACAAAGGTACTGGCTCCTAAAGAACCAATCAAGAGAACACCTAGAACCTCTTTGCGACCTTTTTTGGACACCAAAAAGACTGCTAGAGAAGCAGTTGCCAAGCCAAGACCTGCCAAAGCTAGTTCCTTACTTCCTGTGTAAGGAAGTTGTTGACTGTTAGTTGCCTTCTTGCGATAAACTACATAGAGAATATCTTCATCTTGAAATTCTGTTGGAACCTCATGATGAATCAGGGCTTTTTCAGACTCGGTCAATTCCTGCTCCGCCAAATAACGGTAATGAACGCTATGAGCGCCGCCGACTTCATTGGCTTGCACCTTATCTACTGAAAGGGTACTGGCACCAAAAAGGAAGGCCCCGATGGCTACAGGACCTACCCCAACAGTTAGCTTACGAATCGAATATTTGGTGATTTTTTCTAGTTGTTGTTTTGTTTTTTTCATTCTCACGACTTTCTGATAGAATCTTGTGGATAATGCGCACGCGCACCTCCAATTAATTTTGGACGGCTAGCAAGAGCCGTTACATGGGCATGCCCAATTTCTCTCAAAAGAGGGCGAATCGGAACCTGAACATGCTTAACATGCATACCAATTGCAGTATCTCCGATATCCAATCCAGCATGAGCCTTGATAAATTCAACCTCAACTGGATCTTGCATAAACTTGAAGGCTGCCAACTGACCTGAACCTCCTGCATGGAGAGTGGGAAGGACACTGACGATTTCCAGACCAAACCGCTCTGCCACCTGACGTTCAACAACGAGGGCCCGATTGACATGTTCACAACCTTGAACAGCTAGATGAATTCCTTTTTCCTCTAGGATATCTAAGATGGTCTTCACGATGATTTCCCCAATTTCTTGGCTGGATTCCTTGCCAATCTGACCACCTATTACTTCACTAGAAGAAAGGCCCAAAACAAAGATAGATCCTTGCTTCAAATTGGCCTTTTCTAATACATCGTTTACAATCTGGCTAGTTTCTCTTTGAATGTCTTTTTCCTTCATACTTGATACCTCTTTTGTCATTATCTATCATATCGTTTTTTCTACGTTTTAGCAAGATAGACAACCTAGAAAGCTTGCCCAATTACGCATAAAACTCCCAGAATTGACTGGGAGTTAACTAGTTTCTATTCTATTTATGTATATTTCAACTGTCGTACCTTTTGAGGGAATAGAATCAATCTTCATTTGGTAATGTTCTCCAAAATGAAGTTTGAGCCGTTGATCAACATTTTGAAGACCAACTCCCCCACGTTTGAGTTGACTTTGACTACTATCGCTAGCATCTTGGAAACCAATCCCATCATCCTCAATGCGGATGACCAATCCCGAATCCTGTTTCTGAACAGAAACTCTAATATGTCCCTGGCCTTCCTTTTCCTTAATGCCATGGTAAAGAGCATTCTCTACAAGAGGTTGTAGCACTAGCTTGGGCAAGACTAGATTATCAAAGGCAGGATTTTCATTAATTTCGTATTCCAGCTTATCGCCATAGCGTTGTTTCTGGATAAATAGATACTGGCGGACATGATTAATTTCATCAGACAGGCAAATCAAATCTTTACCCTGATTGAGCGCCAAGCGGAAATAAGTCGCCAAGGACTTGGTCACTTGCACCACTCTCTGACTATCTTGAAATTCAGCCATCCAGATGATGGTGTCCAAGGTGTTATAGAGGAAATGGGGGTTAATCTGGCTTGATAGAGCTTGAAGTTGGTACTGACGGGTCGTTTCTTCCTGCCTGCGAATATCTACCATCAGCTGATCAACCTGATCCAACATGGCATTGAACTGGCGAGTCACCTCTCTCAATTCATAAGCACCCGCTTCTTTGGCACGAAGATTCTGATTACCAGAAGCAATTTCCAGCATAGTTTCTCTCAAATCCTTCAAAGGGGCAATCCAGCGTTTAAGACTAAACCACACCAAGCAGAGACAAGCAAGAAGAGATGTGAAACTGGCTCCAAGCAAGGTCCACATGAGTTGACTCCGAACCTGGTCTAACTTCTCCAACGAAGACACGCCAAGCACCGTCCAATCAGTTCCAGCAATCTTTTCTTGACTGACATAGGATTGGTGGTCTGGAGTGTAACCCTGCCCTGTCTTAATATAGGGTTTCATGGCCTCCATTTCGCTAGACGAACTATAAACTGTATGTTGAGGATGATAAACAAATTCATGGTTTTCATTGATGATAAAAGCAAAGCCCTGCTGACCCAACTGGAGTTGGTTGAGATAGGCTTCCAGAGTTTCATAGGAAATATCCAAACGAAGTACACCTAGATTGGCTCCCTTTGCATCAAGAAGTTCTTGAGTGACAGAAATGACCCACTGGCTATCTGATTTACGAGCTGGAGTTAAAACTGGTTTAGCTCCCTGATGAATAGCCTTTTGGTACCAATCCTCAGTCATCATATCTGAGGAAGTTTTCATCTGCACACTATCATCCGTAGAAATGACCTGACCAGATTTGGTTACCAGCACAACAGCTTTCAAGTCCTGGTCTGACTTTAAAATGGTCAAAAACAAATCTCGAATTCCCTTGACCTTTTCTTGACTGGGATTCTCAGCATAGGTTAGGACATCTGCCTGCTGGGTCAAACTGGTCGAGGTGGTTTCTAATTTTTTGATATAAGACTGGATAAAGTGGCTAGTCTGACTGATAGTCGTTTGGCTATTGCCCTCAATAGTAGCCTCAATGGCTGAAGAACTAGATTGATAGTAGAAAGTCCCAACCAGAGCTAGGAGAATGAGAAAGACCAGAAAGATGGAAATAACCATTCTGACTAGGAGAGAAGAACGTTTCATCGATCTTCCCCCTTCTTAAACTGGCGAGGTGTCACACCTGCAATCTGTTTAAAACGTTGGGTAAAATAGTTCATATCTTCAAAGCCAACCTTCTCTGCGATCTCGTAAATCTTCAGATCGGTAGTTAAAAGCAAAAGCTTGGCTTGTTTGACACGTTCTCTCACCAGATAATCCTGAAAAGGCAGGCCTAACTCTTTCTTAATCAAAGAACTCAGATAAGTCGGGCTAAAACCCAAGTCACTGGCCAAACTCTTCAAACTAAATTGGCTATCAGCCAGATGGGACTGGATTTTCTGGGCCATATTTCCCTCAAACTTATCAGTCAATAAATCTTGTAACTGCTCTTCTTTCTCTTCCTTATCCAACTTTTGCTTGATTTTCCCCAGCATTTCCTCGATATCCTGACGAGAAAAGGGCTTGAGTAGGTAATCATCCACACCTAGTTTGACAGCAGACAAGGCATAATCAAAATCATCGTAGCCTGTTAAAAAGACCAAATGCACCTGAGGATAGGTTTCTCGGACCAGACTGGCCAACTGGATCCCATTTAGCTGAGGCATGTTGATATCGGTTAAAATAATATCTGGCACCTGCTTTTGTATCAATTCCCAAGCCTGCCTTCCATTTTCAGCTTGACCGATGATTTCCATATCGTAGACTGCTACATTGACCAGCTTGGTCAATCCTTGTCTTACCAGATATTCATCTTCTACGATTAAGATTGTATAGGTCATGCTTCTCTCCTTTGTCACTTACTAGTATCAGTATAGCAAAATTCTCCTCTAACTGCTTAGGAAAGCCCTCTTAATCAACATAATCTAGTAAATAAGCGTAGCCTTTTTCTTCCATTTGGTCTTTGGGAATAAAGCGGATAGAGAGACTATTGATACAGTAGCGCAAGCCACCCTTGTCCTGTGGGCCGTCCGTAAAGACATGGCCAAGGTGAGAATCTCCAACTCGGCTTCGCACTTCCATGCGTGTCATATTGTAAGACTTATCTTCCTTGTAGGTGGCAACATCTGGACTGATGGGTTGGGTAAAACTAGGCCAGCCACAACCAGACTCAAACTTATCCTTTGATGAAAAGAGAGGTTCACCAGTTGCTACATCCACATAGATACCAGATTCAAATTTATCCCAGTAACGGTTTGAAAAAGCTCGTTCTGTTTGATTTTTCTGGGTGACTGCATACTCCTCAGGTGACAAGGTCTTTTTCAATTCCTCATCACTTGGTTTGGGATATTTGCTGGCATCGATGACGGGATAGGCCGCCTGATTGACATTGATATGGCAGTAGCCATTTGGATTTTTCTTGAGATAGTCTTGGTGGTAATCCTCAGCCACTACAAAATTTTTCAAGGTCTCCTTTTCAACTGCTAGAGGTTGATCGTATTTCTTAGCCACCTCATCAAAGACTTGGTTAATCACCTCTAAATCCTTGTCATCTGTGTAATAAACACCAGTACGGTACTGGGTTCCCACATCATTTCCTTGTTTATTTTTGCTAGTTGGATTGATAATGCGGAAATAGTGAAGCAGGATTTCTTTAAGAGAAATTTGATTAGCATCATAGGTAACATGAACAGTCTCCGCATGACCTGTTTGGTTAATCAATTCGTACTTGGTTGTTTCCCCTCTACCATTCGCATAGCCTGATACGGCATCTGTCACTCCAGGAACGCGTGAGAAATATTCCTCAACTCCCCAGAAACAACCTCCAGCCAGATAAATTTCGTGCAAATCTGCATCTTTACTCACTTCTGTTTTTTTCACTGTTTTTCCTCCTTGGCTAACTGATGCTTTCTCAATTTGCGAGCTATCCGTCTGCCCTGCATTTCGCATCAATAGAAAATAGAAACCGCTTATGGCTAGGAAAAAGATTCCTGCCAAGACAAACAATTTTACTTTATCATTCATGATCTTTCTCTACCCCATTTCTTTCAATGTCTTTAAAATCATATCCTTATCCATAAAACCAGGTTGCGTTTTGACCAGCTTTCCTTCCTTGTCTATAAAGGCTTGAGTTGGGTAAGAACGGACACCATAACTTTCCAAAAGTTTGCCTGACGGGTCAACTAGGACTGGGAAATTTTTATAATCCAAGCCCTTGTACCAGTTCTTAAAGTCTGCTTCTGCTTGTTCCCCCTTGTGTCCAGGAGATACCACTGTCAAGACCACATAGTCGTCTCCAGCATCTTTAGCAATTTCATCCGTGTCAGGAAGACTAGCTAGACAGATGGAACACCAAGAAGCCCAGAATTTTAGATAGACTTTCTTACCCTTATAATCAGATAAACGGTAAGTCTTACCATCTACTCCCATCAGTTCAAAATCAGCAACCGCCTGACCTTTAGTCGCAGTTTGTGAACTGACTTGTTCTGTTTTTGTTTGCTCCTTCATAGTAGCTTCGTCTGACATGTTTTTAGCCGAACAGGCTGCCAAGCAACAGATTGAGCCGACTCCAAGGAGACATGTTTGCCATTTTTTCATTTCTTCTTCCTCTCTATTCAAATAATGTAGTCAAAATAGAAGCATTTCCCAAAAGCACCAAAATTCCCATCACGATAATGAGGAAACCACCCACTTTTTTGAGGGTTCCTAGATAAGGATGGAGTTTTCGGAAATGTTTCAAAACATAGCTGGAGGCAAGAGCTAGAGCCAAAAATGGTAGAGCCAAACCCAGCGTGTAAATCAACATGAGACCAGCTCCCTGCCAGGCACCTGAACCACCTGAAGCCGCTAAAGTCAAAACAGAGCCAAGAACCGGACCCACACAAGGCGTCCAGGCAAAACTAAAGGTCAATCCCAGTAAAAATGCCTGACTATAGCCCTTACCCTTTTGCACCTGTCTCTTTAATTGTAGCCTTCTTTCCTTGTAGAGTCCCTGAAAATGTAAGACTTCCATCTGGTGCAAGCCCAAGAGAATGATAACCACCCCCGTCACATACTGAAACCAAGAAGCATACAGCAAATTGCCTAAAAAACCAGCTCCATATCCCAGTAAGATAAAAACAAAGGATATCCCTGCAATAAAGGCCAGAGTTCGCAATAAACTAACAAGTGAGATTGAACATTTGCCACTAGAAACCTGAGCACCATCTTTATCATCCAGTAGTACCCCTGCATAGACCGGTAACAAGGGTAAGATACAAGGAGAAAAGAAGGAAAGAATTCCAGCAAGAAAAACACTGATAAAAAAGATTATATTATCCATTGCCTTCCTCCATTCTTTGATTTGATAGGACTATTATAGCCTCAAAATTCCAGAAAAAATAGGGATAATGATAGGGAAAAATAGGAATTTAATCAGGTTATGTAAAAAATGTTGCAAAAAAAGCCAGACAAAGTCTGACTTTGATGGAAACTGAAAAGAAATTTCACTAGTCTTCCCTACTTATCTGATAATAAATAAGGTCCGAAAGATATCCTTTTCTTTCTACACCATTGCTAATAGTCTTTAGATAGGACATTCCAGCCTTCTCCATGACACGACCTGAAGCTGGATTGAGACTGGCATATCGAGCTCTAACTTTTTGAAAACCTGCTTGAGTAAAACAAAAGTCCAAGACAGCTTTCAAGACCTCTGTCATAATCCCATGTCCCCAGTAAACCTTTCCTAACACATAGCCAATTTCACAAGAAGAATCGTTCTCATCTATTGCAACGATACTAATATCTCCAATCACTTGCTCTGGATTTTCTTTGAGACAAATGGCCCATTTGTAATAATTGGGACTAGCATAGGATAAAACCCATTTTCGAATCGAGTTCCGAGTAACCTCGACATCAGGATGGGAATCCCAAGTGACATAGGTCAGATTCTCAGCAGACGAAGCCCAATTTTGAAACATGTCTTCCGCATCACTCTCCACAAATCTCCTCAAGATTAAACGTTCTGTCTGTAATACTTGCGTACCGATTGCTTTCATAATGTTACCTCGCTTTCTAATAGATGATTCTCTGTCCAATCGCCATTGAAATTTGTTTTGCTTTCGAATCTCAAGATAATAAGCTAAAAAGGTCCACCGGACCTCCTCGTTTTCCCCTTTCTAGACTCGGGCTGAAAACCTCCACTGGAGGCTATTCTTGCTCCCCAGTTTCAAGGCTCAAGCTAAAAAGGTCCATCGGACCTTCCTCGCTTTCTCATTTCTAGCTCAGGGTAAAAACCTCCACTGGAGGTTTTCACTCCCAAAAGTCATCAAAGACGGTGATTGGTAGGTGGCGTTTGTGTTGGCCTTTGTGCCACCAGTTTTCAATGGTCGCTTGAGCTTCTGGGCTGATTGTTTTGCCTTCTAGGTAGTCATCAATTTCATTGTAAGTGACTCCCAATGCTACTTCATCAGCTAGACCAGGTTTGTCTTCTTCTAGGTCTGCTGTTGGGATTTTTTCATAAAGTGCTGGGTCTGCACCTAGTTCCTTCAATAATTGTTTTCCTTGGCGTTTATTGATGCGGAAAAGGGGTAAAATATCTGCACCACCGTCACCAAACTTGGTAAAGAAACCTGTGATATTTTCCGCAGCATGGTCTGTTCCAATGACCGCTCCGCTATGGGCACCAGCCAGGGCATATTGGGCAATCATACGGCAACGTGCCTTAATATTTCCCTTGTTGAAGTCTGAAACAGGACTTCCTGTCGCTTCAACTGTTGCCGTCATAGCGTCAGCTGATTCCTTAATATTAACCACTAAGCTGACATCTGGCTGGATAAAGGCTAGGGCTTTTTGAGCATCTGCTTCATCAGCTTGTACTCCGTATGGCAGGCGGACGGCGATAAATTTGTAGCTGTCATCTCCTGTCTCTGCGCGCAGTTCTTCCATAGCTAATTGGGCCAAGCGACCTGCCAAGGTTGAATCCTGACCTCCAGAAATCCCTAATACAAAGGTTTTTAGGAAGGGATGTTTTTTCAGATATCTTTTTAAGAAATCAATGGAACGACGGATTTCTTCTTGGGCATCAATCACTGGTTTCACGCCCAGTTCTTGGATAATCGTTTCTTGCAAACTCATTCTTCTTCTCCTTCACCAAGGGCTTCCTTGCGCATCTTATCAATCAAGTCCATCTTGTCTTGCCATACATCACGCGCCAAATCCACTGGATAGTGCTGCGGATTGAGCACGCGCTTGTACTCATCCCAAAGCTTGTCGAATTCCTTACGAGCATAATCCTGAATCTCAGTCAAGCTAGGCAGGTTGTAAATCAATTTTCCGTCTTTGAAGATATCCACTAAGAGAGGAACGGCATCAAAATTACGAACGGTCTTCTTGATGTAAGTATAAGTCGGATGGAACATCTTGATTTCTGTCATGCTGGCAACATCCACACCGTCATAAGTAATGTAGTCACCTTCTGACTTACCTTTTTCACGACTGGTAATGCGCCACACCTGCTTCTTACCTGGCGTAGACACTTTTTCAGCATTATTTGACAGCTTAATCGTATTGCGCATGTTCCCATTTTCATCTTCGATCGCAACAATCTTATAAACTGCCCCAAGAGCTGGCTGGTCATAGGCTGTAATCAGCTTAGTTCCCACGCCCCAGACATCAATCTTGGCCTTTTGCATCTTGAGGTTGAGGATGGTATTTTCGTCCAAATCATTTGAAGCATAAATCTTAGCCTCTGTAAATCCAGCATCGTCCAATTGCTGACGGACTTTCTTAGAAATGTAGGCAATATCCCCAGAGTCAATCCGCACACCCATAAAGTTAATCTGATCACCCAGCTCACGCGCCACCTGAATGGCAGCTGGTACACCGATGCGAAGGGTATCATAGGTATCCACAAGAAAGACACAATTTTTGTGGGTCGCAGCGTAAGCCTTGAAAGCCTCATAGTCATTGCCATAAACCTGTACCAAGGCATGGGCATGGGTCCCTAAGACAGGAATGTCAAAGAGTTTACCAGCACGCACGTTGCTAGTTCCATTAGCGCCACCAATAACCGCTGCGCGTGTTCCCCAGATAGCCGCATCCATTTCTTGAGCCCGACGTGTTCCAAACTCCATCAAAGGTTCATCTTCGATGACCGAACGAATACGAGCTGCCTTAGTAGCGACCAAAGTCTGGTAGTTAACGATGTTCAAAAGAGCTGTTTCGACCAACTGACATTGGGCTAGAGGGCCTTCCACCTGCACAATCGGTTCATTAGCAAAAACCAGATCCCCTTCTTGGGCAGAACGAACGGTCAACTCCAACTTGAAATTGCGGAGATAGTCCAAGAATGCCCCATGATAGCCAAGCGACTCCAAATAGGCGATATCACTCTCAGAAAAACGCAAGTCTTCAAGATAGTTCACAATTCTTTCCAAACCAGCAAAAACCGCATAGCCGTTCTTAAAAGGCTGTTGGCGGAAATAAACCTCAAAAACTGCCTTCTTATTGTGAATCCCTTGGTCAAAGTAAACCTGCATCATGTTAATCTGGTACAAGTCCGTGTGCAATGTCAAACTATCATCTGGATACATACTTTTCCTACTTCCTTAACTAGAAACACATGAAATTTTTCAAAAACTTTCATGTATTCCAATAAATTAGTACTATTATATCACATTTTAGCTGGATTGAGAAAAGAGTAACAAGCTATTCTCCACTCTCCAGTTCATCCATGTCTTGTTCAAATTTTTTCTGGGCCCATTCGCCATAGCTCTTCAGACCGAGATTGCCGATAAAAACCCAAGGAAGGTAAATAACATAAGTAATGAGCCAAGCAGACAGGTATTTAACGTTCAAAGGATTGTGCTGATAAATTTCTATGTTGAATTGATAATTCTGCAACATCAAGAGAGTCGTAATCGCCAAGGTTAGGAAAAAACAACCCAAAATCGTAAAATGAAAACGACTATAATAGGTCACTCCCAGATAGCGGGCACGATTGAAAAAGAAGAAAATCCCTACTATCAGAGTATAGACTAGAAAATTCGGATTAAAAAGAGAGGGAGCTAATACAGCCACCAAATAGCTTAGAAGCATAAGCCCAATGAGGAGGGTAAAGGATTCCGCCCCAGCTTTATTGATTAATTGTTCTTCTCTTTCGTCAAGTAATTGATAATGAATGAATTTAGTTACCATCTTCTTCCTCCCAAAATAGTTGGTCTAGGGTTTTCCCTAAACATCTGCAAATAGACTGGCAAAGCGAGAGACTGGGATTGTATTTTCCCGCCTCTATCAAACCAATAGTCTGGCGCGTCACCCCGACAGCCTCTGCCAGTTGACCTTGTGTTAAATCAAGCTCTACACGAGCTAATTTTAATTTTAAATTTTTAGCCACCTACGTCCTCCTTATAGTTTTAATACTCATCTACTCTTAAAAAATCCAAAACTATTACAAGCTGTCAGCTATTTATTATAAGCTCATTAATTAGCACTCCAATATTATCTTCAGCCTAAAATCAGGATGTTGGATTGTTTGAAATAAACTCCCTAGCTGGCTATTTGATTTTTTGTTTAGTATTAGCTTTAGTAGGGTCTTTTAAACAAGTTTTGATTGCTTGTATTTCTTGTTTAGTTTAGTTGCTTTCATATCACTATTATATAATGCTTTTGGAAATGAGTCTAGCATAAGGCAAAAACGTGTACACAGCAAGAGCAGGAGCATAGCAAGATGACTGATTTTTTTGCTGGATTTTAAGTCTGCAAAATAATACTAAACGAAACTAAAATGAATACTCCTTACTTTTCTTGAGAGTGAAAAAATACAATAAAATGATTGTAGTGATTACCACAAGATACTGACTAATAGACATCGTATTTGAAGCAACAAATACAGGTAAGGAATAAAAAGGAAGAAGTTCAATTGCTTTGATAAACAAATCATTACTAGTATTCATCATAATCGTATTTAATATATTAGGGACAAAAAGTAGTAAAGCTACTAAAATACCAAATACCAAGCCACTTTTCAATTTGTATAAATAGAAAATGTAAGATAATAGAAAATAAAATAGGACTAATAAAATTGTATTGACTACAATGACTGCTATAAAATCTAATCCTAAAGCACCTGGAACACCCAATTTACTTACGATGACTAGTAACACAATACCATTCAAAGCATAGATAATGGAAACTGAGATGGCATATAGAAAATTGGACAAAACGTAAATCATCCGATTTTTCTGTTGATTATAAAATAAACTTATCGCATTGTGGGAAAAATCCCTACTAATAATTCGGTTAGCATGTATAACAGCCATTAACAGACCGAGCATAGCATAAAAATTTGAAATATGCTTAATACCAAGTGATGTCCCTTGACTCTTTAGAATAAAGAATGTAACCAGTATCGGCGGTATAAACGAGATAACCAATCCTAGATATATTACGCCTGATGAATATAAATCTCTTATATTTTCCTTAAGAAAATTCAATTTATTTAATTTCATGATTATATCCTTTCTTTATTTTGAACGATTTAGATAAATATCTTTAAGCGTCTCTTTTTTAGTTTCAAAATCAACTACTTTAATAGAGTTTTCGTTAAAAAATTTAAAAAGCTCACTACTTTGAATATTCCCAGACATAGTAATTTTCAGTCCCTCTTCCTGAACAATATCTCCAAATTCTTGTTTGGTAATGAAAATGTCTTTATCTACAGCTGATGAAAAAGCTATCTCAAACAAGCAATTATGACTATCTTTTCCTACTTTTTGGAATGTCAAAAGCCCGTTCTCCAAGAAGAGGACTCTCTCACAAATTTCTTCAATATCTTCTAATTTATGACTCGATATTAAAATTCCCACATTTTCATGTAAAGCTAAATTTTTTAGAACCGCTAAAACTATTTGTGATGATTCAATATCTAAACCATTAGTCGGTTCATCTAAAATCAATATATCAGGTTCCGTAACAAGAGTTAGAAGCAAAGCTAATTTTTGTTTTGTACCCAAAGAATAGGTCTTTACTTTTTTATTAATAGACTGAGTCAAATCTAACTCTTGGATCAAACTTCCAAATCTTTCTTGATTGTAGTCAACACCATATAAATTTGACAAATATTTTAAATTCTCTAAACCTGTTTTAGATAAAAATAATTTTGGTTCTTCGATTAAATACCCAACATTATCACTACTTATAATATTCCCTGAAGTCGGTTGGTTATTCTGAACAAGAATTTTCATCAATGTACTCTTGCCAACTCCGTTTCTCCCTACTAGACCAACAATTTCACCCTTATTAAGTGCAAAATTTATATCTTTGAGAATGATTGAATGACCATAATGCTTACTTACATTTATAACTTCCATTTTTCAATTCCTCCATTAATATTCTTGGTTTTCTCTTTGATCATCATTAATTTTAAAAAGTTGCGCCTCTTTTCAACATCATTATATCATATATCTAACTTAATGCAATATATAAATGTCATTTTGTAAAATTTTATTAACAAAAAAACTCTCTACCACAAAAAGATAGAGAGTTTTTAGTTTAAATATATAATTTCAACATTTTGACAACTTCGCTTCTTTTCTTAATCTGATAGACCTTGATTCCCAATTTCTCAGCTGCCATTTTATTGTCCTCCATATCGTCTAGAAAGACACAATTTCTAGGTTCTAACTGGTATTTATCAAGAATCTCCTTTATACTTATGTCAAGCTCCCCTCTTTGCTTTATTCTCCTTACAAATCCTTTTGATAATAAAATCTTTTCCCTGTGTAGGGATAGTCTTGTAACCTAAAAACTTCCTTGTATCCATGTTTCTGATAAAAATTAGGTGCTTGAAACTGGTAAGTATTGACAAAGGCAAAACGACAGTTTCGATTCTTAGCTTCACTTTCTGCCTGTTGCAATAGTTGTGAACCGATTCCTTGCCCTCGCAATTCCTCTTTCACAAACAAATACTCGATTTCTAGCCAATTTCCAAAAGTCTCTGCTACCAAGCCTGCTAGAAGATTGCCCCTTTCATCTTCAACATAAAGATTCAGTGGCTCACTTTCAGCCTCTTCTCTTTTGGAACGGTTATAAACACGAATCAAATTCCCAATTTCTTTTGCCTTCTGGGATTCTTTATTTTCCAATCTAAAGTACATCCAAACCTCCTCGAAAACTGATACAGCTTGATTATAGTCTTATTTCAATGGACTGTCAAATTAGCAAAAACTCACCAAGCTAAGTTGATGAGTTTCAAATTTAATACTATCACTGCTTATATTCTTTGAAATTAGAACCAGAAAAATATGATTTCAATTCTTCTAAATCTGTCGTAGTTTTAAACTGCCCTTTTTCTAGTTTATCCATATCTACACTGCCATCTTTTTTGACTCCTGCTGCATAACTATAATCTTTATAATGAGTATCTTTAGATCCATCAGATTTGGTCTCAGTGACCTTATAGAGAATGCTTAAAGATATAATATTTTCATAAGCACTGTCACTTGATGAAAATACTCCTAAGAAGGTTACTTGAGGTTCTAGTGTATAAGAAGATGAAGAGCTATTCTTGTTTTCAGACTTACTGTAGTCATCAATTTTCTTAAGAATGTCCTTTAATTCCTTAATCTCACTGACCTCTTTTAGGCCTGAAACTGGAACTTCAAAACTCTTTTCGGCAGGTACTTTCCCTTCTTTTTTCAATTTATTCAAATAGTAATCACGAACCACAAGTTTGATGCTATCACCATTTTTCAAATCTTTAGGATTAGAATCACCATCAATAGTAAAGATATCTTCTTCATCTTTTGTTTCAGGAATAGATACTCGACCATAACCATTGAAGCCTTCAAAACTTACAGGTGTCAATTTCAAGAGGTCTTCTTTTGAAACTTTTTCATATTCCTTTAGTGTTTCAACTTTAAATGTTTTCTTTTCAGCTTTAACAGGTGAATTTTGCGAAGTCGTTGTGACTGTGAAGGTCACTTCATCCCCATTTTTTAACTCACTTTTCTTATCAAACTCATAACGAACACTGCTAATCATAGCCTTAGCTAGAGAAGCTTTTGAAGCTAATTGCGGATTGGTTGCCAAAGCTGATAAGGCCACAGGATCATTCTGGGCAAGGGCTTGAGCTTGTTCCTTGTTAAAGCCAGCCTTTTTGTAGGATAGTTCCTTAACCATAGCCGCAATCACTTCTTCATTATAGGTCAAAGTTCCTGACTCTGAATAACCTGAAAATTCAACCCTGACTTCTTTTGCTAAACTTTTAGGTTGTCCTTGATAAAAGTTATAGCCTACAAAAGCGATAATAGCAAGTCCAAGAGCAATCAGCACACCCAGAGTTTCCTTACGCCGTGTCTCAATGATGTGTTTTACCTTATCCACAAATCCTAGCTGACTTGGGACAGGAGCTACAGAATTTGCATTTTCACTTTCTTGTTTGACTATAGTCTCTTGTTCCGAAACTTCTGTGTTATTTGAAGTCTCTTCGTTTACCTTATTTTCCAACTCTTCCACTTAAAATCTCCTTTGTATAACCAAAATGGAATTATTTAATCCATTTACCAGATCCATCTACACGGTAACCATCTGGTGTACGTTCGCTAACAGCCATTTTACCATCTGATTTAAGGTAATAATCTCCTACCCATTTGTTACGAGCGTAGCTTCCTTCTGATGTCAAATAGTAATATGATTTGTAGTTATTGTCATAAATCCACTCGCTCTTAGCCATCTTACCATTTGATTTGAGGTAGTAACTTCCTGACCAAGCATTACGCGCATAGCTTCCTTCTGATGTCAAGTAATAGTAAGAACCGTAGTTGCCATCATAAATCCATTCACTCTTAGCCATGTAACCACCTGACTTGAGATAGTAGTTCCCTACCCAAGCATTTTCCACGTACTCACCAGAAGCGTTCAAATAGAAATAAGACTTATACTGTGAATCATAGATCCATTGGCTGATAACTTTTTGACCATTTTGGTAGTAAGAACGACCTACCCAACCATTCTTTCCACTTGGTTGTTCAGGAGTTTTTGGCTCAGATTTTGGTGTTGATGTTGGTTTTAAGTTAACTTTTTCATACTTCACAAATTCTCCATCTTTAATTGTCAATTTAATAGCTCCAACTAAAGTGAAGTAACCTGATTCATGAGAAAGCGTCCAATCTTTAAACGAAACCAGATAAGTACCATCTGGATAAGGGTTCCCATTTCGCAAAGATAAATTAAACTTTGCTCTACCAACATTTTTCTTAGCTTCCCCATTTGTAACTGGATCAATCCTTAAAGTACCGTTTGAAATTAATACTCGTCCTGTATCTGCTTCTAAAACTTCAAAAGACTTTAACAAGCTACTTGAAACAGAGACATCTGGATGATCTCCAACTACTTCCAAGTAAAAGTTTCCATCTAGTCCCTTTTGGGCAGTGACATCCGCATAGACCTTACGGTATTCTGCTGCTTCTACAGTGCTAGTTGGGAGTACACTTGTTGTGATAACTCCTGCTGTTACGAGGCTCAACCCCATCACTGATCCTGTCAATACGTGTTTTAGTTTCATTTTCTATTTCTCCTTTTTTATTCACTAACCTTATAATAAAATTCGTTTGGATCGGATAATGCACCTGCATATTGGGCAATCAACAACCGATCCTTGCTACTGTCAGATGCATCTGTATAAGTTGCATCGCCTGCATTAAAGTCTGGATGCACAACTCCTTGCGGAATGAGAGTAACAGATGCACCTCCAGGTCCTGAACTTGACCCCATGCCAAATTTAGCCATATTATTTACAATCTGCGGTGCCGCCGGGGTCAAGACTGCACCATTTGTAAAGCCATTCTCGTCAAAAGTGACTTCGCCACCCTTGTTATTCTTCCAAGTACCTTTGATACTGCTAAAGTTTTTCTGATGAATTTCAGCCAAATGAGCACCAGGGCCCTTAGCCTGCTCCTCTAAATCAATAAAGGGACGACTAGCTGAAGCATCATCAAAAATCAACCAGTTCAAACCTTCCAAATCAAGCTTTTTAATCCCATCTAGCCCTTGTAAACTTGAAGGATCATCTGTCTCTCTTAAATCATAGTTGACTGAGCTGGCTTCCTGATAACGACCATCTGCAAAGAGATAGGTTTTAGCAATGGCCTCTGGCCTAGAAGCACTGAAAATCAAGTAAGAGATAGTTCCATTTTCATAAGGAATCAAGATTTGACGTGAACCGCCTTTTCCAGCAACACCACCAGCCTTGACCAGCTGGGCTCCCTGATCTGTCAGATAGTAAATCCCAAGTAGA
Organism: bacterium; assembly: GCA_905221285.1. Lineage (GTDB taxonomy): Bacteria > Bacillota > Bacilli > Lactobacillales > Streptococcaceae > Streptococcus. The sequence continues at coordinate 50,216 of CAJNCM010000008.1, read as the reverse complement.
ACCTTATCTTGCTTAATCAGTAATTCTTTCTTTCCATCCTTATTGATATCGTAGAAAGTATAGCTGACATCTTTTCCTTGGTAGTCAAACAAAATGGAATCGATATAAGACTCTTCCTTATCACCTGTCGAGTTCTGTGGCATTTGCTGTTTTTGCGCTGTCTTAACTCGCTCTCTATAAGAATCTAAGATATTCTGATAGACGATTTGGTAATCAATCTTGGCTTGTTCAGCTTTTTTATCTTCTGAAGCACTGTTTTGGACTGTAGTGTCAGCCGACTCAACTTCACTCGTCTGGCTAGCTTGCTGCCCACAGGCTGCTAATAAAAGCACTGAGCTAGCCAATAACAAGCCACTTAAGATACTTTTCTTGGACATAATACCTCCTTTTATTTCTTTTTAAAAGATTTACCAGCTAGTATACCAGAAGGATCTGAAGTAATAGTCAACTCTCCACCTTTAATCTCATAACCTAGTTTCAGTGAAGACAATTCAAGAGTCTTTTCTTTCTGATTGACCTTCATCTCGTCTGTCTGCTCCGTTGGCTTTCCTTCTGTCAGGATACCAATCGTTTTTCCTTTGGTATGAACTTGTCCCTTGTCACCCTTGATTTGGATAGTCACAGTTGCTTCTTCCATAAATGGCATGCTACCTTGATAGACATAAGTCCCATCTGCTGATGAGCAGGCTGCGAGAAGCAATAAGCTCGTTACTAATGATAATACAAATGCAAATTTCTTTTTCAATTTTTATCCCTCTTTTTTCTTTAAAATAATTCCTAATCCTGCCAAGAAACCATATCCTAATAAAGCAAGGAGGCTGACTTGACTGCCAGTATTTGGCAATGCTTTTTGTCCAGCTTCTTCTTGGGTTGGAGATAGAACTGCAGGCGCTTGGTAGCTTGGTGTTGGCCCAACAGGTTTCATGTTCTGGTCACCAGCTTGACCTGGTTTGTCGGCATTCGGTTGGTCACTTGGTCTGTCACCTTTAGGCTCTTGAGCTGGTTCTTCGCCTTTCGGTTGTTCAGCCTTTGGTTCTTCTGTCTTTGGTAGTTCAACTTTGGGCTGCTCTCCCTTAGGTTCTTCTGTCTTAGGCTGTTTAACTTTAGGTTTTTCTACCTTTGGCTCATCACCCTTTGGTTCGTCTACTTTCGGCTCATCCTTAGGTAATTGATCAAGTGGAAATTCTGGTAGTTCTGGTTGAATAGCACCTGGACCGTTTACGCCACCTTTAAATTCTGGTTTCTCTGGAATGATAGCGTCGTCGATTGTCTTACGAAGGAGCAATTTTTGATACTCACGTTCTGCTTCGTCTTTGACTTTACGAGCTTTTTCGGCTTCGTCTTCTTTTTGCTTCACGTCACGTTTCAAGTCGTCTACGTGTTTGCAGAGTTCATCTAACTCTTTTGACTTGGCTTTCAATTCTGCTTCCAGTTTGCCTTTTTCTTGGCTCAAACGAAGGGTTTCTGCCAACTTGTCTTTTGCTTTTTGAAGTGCATCTTCTGCATCTTTCAATTCTTTGTCCGCTTTCAATCGGTCAATCTTCGCATTTTCCAAGTCTTTGTCTTTTTGTTGACTTTCAGCCAATTTCTTAGCCAATTCTTTGTCCGCTTCGTCTTTTGCCTTGCGAGCTTTTTCCAGACGCAATGATTTGGCATTATCGTCCAGTGTCACACGTTCTAGCTTACGTTGAGCATCTTCTGCTTTTTCTTTGGCTTTTTCAAGCTCTTTGACAGCTTCCGCACGTTTTGCTTCTTTCACTGGCGTTTCAGATACTTCTTTTTCAAGTTCGGCAATGCGTTTCTCAATTTCTTGAAGCTCTGTTTTCACTTGTTCCAAGTTATCTTCAGCTGTCTTCTTGTCTGCTTTAGCTTTTTCCAATTCAGCTTCTACTTCTTGTTTGCTTTGGAGAGTTGGTGTTGGAAGGTTGGCTTTAGAGTTTGGTCCGTAGAGTTCGTCGTATTTAGATTTTTGGATATCGGTATCATCGTTATCGATGTATTTTTCACCTTTCACTTTTAAAACATGAATACGGAATACATGTGTGAAATCAGGGTCACCAAGGTCAGTTAAAAGTTGCCCACCTTTGATGATTGATGTGTTCAAGCCTAAAGTATCAGCTTGTAGAAGACTATAGAAGTGACCATATCCGCCAGTCAAGTATCCTTCTGCAAAGAATGATACGAATGTCTCTGTCATACGAGCCATTAGTTCTTGTCTAGTCATTTTATCTGAACCCATTGGAATATTCATGAGGTCTTCATAATATTGACTATGAGTATCAACACCTGGATTATCAGATGCAATCAAGCCTCGTTTTCGTGCAACGTCATTAATCCCACGTCCAAAATGGCTAAGGTCTTGGTAGTCATTGTCTTTATAGACTTTAGCGACTTCTTTGGCAAAATCTTTATTATTTGTGTTTAGTTTTGCTTCTGGTAAGTCTAATTGTTTACGAAGATTGTTTAAAAGAGTAACAAAATGGTTGTTTAAGTCATTAACGATATCTTGAGGAAGGTTATTTGGGTCATATTTGACATCATTTTCTCCGTCTTTGATTCCATTTTCGCTAATGCTACCGATTTTTTCCATCCATTTTTCGTTTGTTTCACGGTCTAGTTCAGTCAACTCTTCTTCTAGTCGACGAATATCTTTACGATATTGTTCCAACCAAACGGTATAGCGAGCATTCCATTCTTCATCCGCTTTGTCGATTTGGTCTGCATCCATACCGTCCATATTTGGATATGGTTCTGGGTATTTATCCATACGACGTTTGATAAGCTCTTTGGCTTTTGCAAGCCATTCTGGAGTTACGGTTACATCTGTTGGATATTGAGCTGTTTTCAGTTTTTCTTCAGCATCTTTAACGGCTTTGTCAGCGTCTTTGACTGCGCCTTCTTTTGCTGTTTTATCAGCTTCTTTATCAGCTTTGTTTTGGCGTTCTTGAACTTTCTTAGCTTCACGCGTTTTGTCGTCTTCTTTTGCTTTTTCAAGCTCTGTTTCCGCATCGCGTTTCGCTTTGTCTTTTACAAGAACATCTTTATCAGCGTCATCTTTCTCTTGTTGCGCCTTGTCTTTCGCGGCTGGGTCATAATCGTCGGTTGCATTTTTCAACTCTTTATCAGCTTTTTCGACACCTGTACGGGCCTTGTCAAGCTCATCTTTAGCGCGTTTGGCTTCGTCAGACTTTTTAGTCACTTGGTCAGCCTTATCTTTAGCTTCTGCTTCTTTGTCGGCTTTAGCCTTTTCTTTAGCGTCTACATCTTCTGTTTCCTTTTGTATTTTCTCAGGTGTAGCGTCTTTTGCCTTTTCAAGGTCTTTTTCAAGGGCATCTTTTTCAGCTTTTTTAGCGTCTTTGTCTTTTTGATCCTTGTCAAGCTTATCTTTAGCCTGACCAGCATCTTTTGCTGTTTGGTCGGCATCTTTTGCTGTATCTACAGCACGTTTTTCAGCGTCAGATAGGTCTTTGTCTGTGACCTTATCATTGACAGAAGCCTTAACTGTGCTTTCAGTTGGCGCTTCTGTGGCAAAGACTGTTTGAGTTGTGGTAACGACTCCCAAACCAGCAACTGTAGCAGTTGTTATAACCAGGGACTTTTTCATCCTTATCTCCTTTACTTTTAATTGACTTGATTATACAGTAAATAATCCCATTTTTGGATATTTCTACTGAAAACAGTAGAATTTTATCCCTAAGCCAGGATTTTTCAAAAATTAACTACTAAAAACAGTAGTTTTTTACAAAAATGGAGAAATTTAAGTTATAATAAAACCAATAAAGCTCAAGGAGAACATTATGGAATCAAACCACTATGGAGAAATCGTTTATAAAATCCGTCAAGATCGCAATATGAGCCTTAAAGAGGCTGCTGGAGATGCCATTACTCCCAACAATCTCAGTCGCTTTGAAAAAGGACTCGCTACTATTAAAGTCGATACTTTTTTTGAAATTTTAAGCAATTTTAATTTAGATGCAGAAGACTATGCAGAAGTGTTACATATTCATAATGATGCTGCTCAAAGAATAAAACAAGTTACAAATGCATTAAGTAAAAATGATTTAATGAAAGCTAGACAAATACTAGGAAAAAAAAGTGAGTGGACAAATGTTATAGAGTATTACACACTAAAATTAGTCATTATTATTTATACAAAGAAAGTAAAGAAATTAGATGAATTCACTCCTGATGAACTAGAAGCTGTTCATTACTTGATCGACTATATCTTAAGTATAGATACACTTTATATTCGTGATTTTGCTATTGTTGATACTCTTTTGCTTTTTAAACATCCATTTTTTGAATTACAATTCCTTGAATACCTCGAAAATCTAATCGTTAAAGGATTAGATGAGATTAATTATAGAACTGTAGATTTTGCTTACATATATACTGACTGTGGTATTAATTTGGTCAGGGCTTACTCTCGCTATGGCTACTATGATAAAGCTGAAAAACTCATCTATAAGTTAAAAATAATACTAACTCAAGAATACTACTCTGGCATTGCAATACGTCCCCTATTTTGTTTGAACATGTATGAAGTATACAATCTACTTCGACAAAACAACTCTAAGGCTATTGAACGAGCTTATGCTCTTCTTCATTACATTGATGCCCAGAACAACCTTTTCCCACTACCATATATGATTACTTGGAAAAATATATTTATCCAAGAGGTTCAACGACTGAATAAAACGGGCATTCCATTTCCTACGGAAGATGAAGAATAACTATCCACAGTAGTAAGCAACAAAATGTGTACAACTTTAAAGCACCAAAGTCACTTTTGACTCTGGTGCTTTTTTGACTTGATCTCAAAGAAAAACCCACCAACCTGAGTTGATGAGTTTCAAATCTATTTTCTAAATTTCCACTGGCTATAAATCCCGAAACCGATAATCCAGATAGCTGATCCGATTGCTCCTACAAATGTAGACTCTTGTAAAAAGAGGGTTACAAAGACAAAGGCAAAGAAGAGCATGGTTAAAGGATTTAGGAAACGATAGTGGGGCATGAGATAGCCATCCGCCATAAAGTCTTGTGACTTGCGATATTTAAGGTGAGCCACCATAATCAAGATATAAATGGCGATATAGACACCTGATGATGATGCCGTAATCAAGGCAAAGGCATCGGAAACACCTGGCAAGACATTAATAAAGGCTGCTAGGGCAATCAAGATTGCTGAAGCGATGATAGCATTTTGTGGCACATTGTGGCGAGAAAGAGTATCTGCTTTAATAGCCTTTAAGAATGGATTTGGCGAATCATGGGCAATCTGGTACAAATGACGCCCTGTTGAGTAAAGGGTTGAGTTAAGAGCAGACGCTGCTGACGTCAAAACAACAAAGTTAATCAAGGCTGCTGCCCACTTGATTCCAGCCAATTCAAACACCGTTACAAAGGGAGAATCAGCTGATGCAAGTTCACGCCAAGGAATGATAGCCATAATGGCTAAGAGGGCACCTCCATAGAAAAAGGCGATACGCAAAGGAATTTCCTTAACAGCTTTTGGTAAGACCTGACGTGGATTTTTGGTTTCTGAAGTTGTTACCCCGATAAACTCAATCATGAGATAGGCAAAGAAAACCATCTGGAAGGCCATGACAAAGTTCACTCCACCATTTGGGAAGAGGGAGAAATTGTCAGCAATATTAGCCAAACTTGCTACTCCATGAGGTGTCTTAAATCCTGTCAAGACCATAAAGACACCTGTTGCGATCATGGCTAAAATAGCCACAATCTTAACCATAGCAAACCAAAACTCAACTTCTCCAAAGAGCTTCACCGCAATCAGATTAACCAAGGCTAGAATGGTCAAAAATCCAATCTCAATCATCCAACTTGGCCAAGTCGGGAACCAAAATTGCACATAATGTGCGATAGCAGTGATTTCAGCCATACCGATAAAGACAACGGATAGCCAGTAAGACCAAACCGAGAAATAACCCCAGCCCTTACCCAAATGGCGCGTGATAAAGTTGATAAAGGTATGTTGCTCAGGGTCTTGGTAGAGCATTTCCCCAACCGCACGCATCATGAGGAACATAAAAGCCCCAGTAATCATATAAATCAGTACAATGGAAGGACCTGTTAGGCTAATAGATCGACCTGCCCCCAAAAAGAGTCCTGTTCCGATTGTACCCGCAATGGCCATAACCTGCACGTGACGATTAGTCAGACCACGCTCCATCTTATTTTTCTTCTTTGAACTCATATAGTCTCCAATTCAATTTAAAATGGAAAAAGGAGCGAGTGAAGCGCACTGCCTCCCCACTCCTTTTTTCTATTTTTAGGCTGTTTTTTCAACCTTCAAAATTTTTACATCATAGCTACCAACAGGTGTTTCAATAGTTGCTGTGTCACCTGTTTTCTTGCCAATCAAGGCTTGTCCAATTGGGCTTTCATTTGAAACCTTACCCGCAAAGGCATCCGCACCCGCTGAACCTACGATAATATAAACTTCTTCTTCATCCTCACCAATTTCTTGGATAGTGACTGTTTTACCAATCGCTACTTCGTCTTGAGCAACTGAGTCGCTATTGACGATTTCAGCATAGCGGATTTTTGTTTCCAAGCTAGAGATTTGTCCTTCAACAAAGGCTTGTTCATCCTTAGCTGCTTCGTATTCACTGTTTTCAGAAAGGTCACCGTATGAACGGGCAATCTTAATGCGTTCTACCACTTCTGGGCGGCGGACCAATTTCAATTCTTCTAATTCTTTTTCAAGTTTTTCCTTTTCCGCAAGGGTCATAGGATATGTTTTTTCTGCCATTTTTCTCAACTTTCTTTCGATAGTATTGAATCTCTATCTGAGATTCTCATTTTTGTAGTCTTAGTTTGAACTACTATTTTGAGTAAGCTTGCTATTGACGTGTTCAGCTACATTACGATCATGTTCTTCCTGAGTAACTGCGTAATAGACTTTACCATCTGTAACATTGGCTACAAAGTATAGGTTCTCACTCTTTGTTTGATTAATACTTGCTTCAATCGCGTCCTGACTTGGACTATCTACTGGACCAGGCATCAAACCAGGTTTTGTATAAACATTGTATGGTGAATTAATCGATGTATCAATTCCAGCATCATCTGCTAGGCTGATATTTTGACCAAGTTTTCCTTGAGCATACAAGATTGCAATATTGCTTTGAAGTGGCATACCAAGATTCAAACGATTGTAGAAAACACCTGCAATCAACTTACGATCTTCAGTCTTAGCACCTTCTTTTTCAACAAGTGAAGCAATTGTTAGCAATTCATTGACTGTCAAGTTCTTAGACTTAATTGCACTATAGTGCGGAATCAAGTTCTTATCCATGGCTGCTAGCATCTCATCAATCAAACTTTCAATAGTTGTGCTTTCCTTGATAGAGTAGGTTGCTGGGAAAAGATAACCTTCCAAACGGTAACGAGCTCCACTTTCTTTCGTTGGCAAGCTTTCGAGTAGGTTTGGATATTTAGCAACTTCTTGACTGATAAAGTTGTCATCTTGCACCTTAGCCAAGAAAGCATCCGCAGTCAAAGGCTCTTTAAATTCACCTTGTAATTGGCCTACAGCTTGGGCAATTTGCTCAATTGTATAGCCCTCTGGAATGGTCAAATCTGCAAGTGACGGTTCTTGAGGTTCAGGAGTACCACCTTTTTGAAGTTCCTTGATGATATCCTCTGTACTCATGCTCTTTTGCAAATTGTAATATCCAGCCTTCAGATCTGAATAATTCTTATATTTTGCATAAAAAGCAAAAATCACACCGTGTTTAATCACACCAGAATGCTCAAGAGTTGATCCGATCTCTTGGACATTAGATCCTTCTGGGATTTGAACCGTTACATATTCCTTAGAATTTGCATCAACTGGTAATAAAGATGATTGAACATACTGGTAACCGAAGTAACCACCTGCCGAAATCAAGGCAAGGAAAATCAGTAGAGAAATGAAGAAAGTCTTCAAATGTGATTTTTTCTTCTTAACAGGTTTAACTGTCTCACGACGACTACGACGTGGAGTTTCAGAAATCACATCAACAGCTTCCGCTTCGACAACCGGTTCAGGTCTTGGCGCTTCTGCTTGCGTCTCTTTTTGTGCTTCAGTCTTATAAGAAACAGCTACTCTTGTAGGAGTTGTATTCACATCTTTTTCAGCTTTTTTAGGGCGAACGACTTCTGGTCCCGGAACCGGTCTTGATGGACTTTCTTCAGCTGGTGAAGCTGGAACATCTTGACTAGGATGACTAGGAACGATTGGAGCTTCCCCTCTTACTTCCTCTGCTGGTGATGCTGGCACGTCTTCACTAGGATGCTGGGGAACACGTGGTGCATTCTCCATAATTTTTTCGACAGCTGATAGGGATACGTTCATCACTTCTTCATCAGCAATTTTTGTTTCAGGGACAGACAAGGCCTCTTTTTTCTCAGCCAGCTCAGCAGCCTCTTGACGAATCCCTTCATATTGTTTTACTTTTTCTAAATCACGTAAAATCTGCTCTTTAAAGCTTAATTTTTCGTCTTCTCTTGGCTTTTCACTCAAAAGTTTATCCTCCTCGTTGACAATCCATAATATTATATCTTAAAAACGAAAGAAAAGCAACCTAGCATGCTTTTCTGGCTTATTTTTTAGCTTCCCAGACCATATCATACCAAGTTTCCCCTGCAAAGGTTGACTGGGACAGACCTTCATTGACAAATCCATGCTTTTCATAGTAGGCGATGAGATAGTCATGACAGGTTAGGTTAATACCTTCTCTTTCGTGTTTAAGAACCAGTTCTTTCAAGGCTGTTAGTAATTTCTGACCCAGTCCGAGGCCCTGCGTCTCCTTAGCAATAGAAAGACAGGTTACAGAGATATAGCCCCCCGGCTTATGACTATAATCTTCTATCTCTTCTGTAAAAGACTGGTCTTGCAGATGGCGGTGGGGGCCAACTGGCCCTTCTATATAACCCATGATTCTGCCTTCTTTTTCTGCAACCAGAAAAGAGGTCTGAATTTCTCGCAAATGCGCTTCAAAAACCGAGCGAGGAATGACTTCTTCTACCGAGAAATTTTCTAGTTCAATCTCGACAATCCGATCCAAATCTTCTAATTTTGCTTGTCTGATTTTCATTGTGCCTCCAGATAAAAGGGATTAAACCAAATCATACTATAACCCTGACCAGCTGCATAATCTTCTTCATCAATAAAACCGTTCATTTCAAAATAAGAAAGCAACTCATCAGGACTCTCCAAACGAATACCTTTGTAATCCAGCTCAACTGCCACCTCTTTCAAGGCCGCAAGAAGTAGCGTTCCCAAGCCCTGTCTCTGATGGTCAGCCTCGATGACTAAGGAATGTATTCTTAGACATTGCGGATGATGCGGTTGAGGACCGCCTAGAATATAACCTAAAAGCTGATTTTCATCCCTAGCTAGAAGAAAGGTATCCGCAGACTTACGGATACTTTCTTCTAAAATATGGGAAGGTTGCTGATTTTCAGCTGGAAAAGACGAAGTTTGAAGTGCCTCTATCTCAGCCAAATCAGCCTTACTTACCTGAATAATCTTAATTGGAATTTCCATGAGAATATCCTATTGAACATTGCTTGTCAAGTTAGACAAGAGACGCTCAAATGAGTATTCATAGGTTTGGATATCTCCTGCTCCCATAAAGACATAGACAGCATTGTCATGGTCTAGGAGTGGAGAAACATTTTCAACAGTAATCACTTGGTGTTTCTTGTTGATTTTATTAGCTAGGTCTTCTACCTTGACATCACCATGGTCTACCTCACGAGCAGATCCATAGATTTGTGCTAGGTAAACAGCATCCGCTTGGTTCAAAGCGTGAGCAAACTCGTCCAACAAAGCAATAGTTCTTGTAAAGGTATGCGGTTGGAAGATTGCTACGATTTCCTTGCTTGGGTATTTTTGACGAGCCGCATCCAAGGTCGCAATGATTTCTGTTGGATGGTGGGCAAAGTCATCGATAATCACTGTGTCATTGACAATTTTCTCAGTGAAACGACGCTTAACACCGGCAAATGTTTTCAGGTGTTCACGCACCAAGTTCAAATCAAAGCCTGCTGTGTAAAGCAATCCAATAACTGCTGTCGCATTCATGATATTGTGACGACCAAAGGTTGGAATGTGGAATTGCCCCAATTCTTGTCCACGGAAGTGAACTGTGAAGGTTGAACCAGTTGTTGAACGAAGAAGATCACTAGCTACAAAGTCATTACTTTCTGCTTCAAAACCATAGTAATAAATTGGTGCATCAGACGTAATTTTACGCAACTCCGCATCTTCACCATAGACAAAAAGACCCTTAGTAATTTGTTTGGCATAGTCGTTAAAGGCATTGAAAACATCCTCTAGACTTGTGAAATAGTCTGGATGGTCAAAGTCAATGTTGGTGATAATAGAGTATTCTGGGTGGTAAGGCATGAAGTGACGCTCATATTCGTCAGATTCGAAGACAAAATATTTGGCATTGGCTGAACCACGACCTGTTCCATCTCCAATCAAGAAGCTAGTGTCTGTGATATGAGACAAGACATGAGACAACATACCTGTCGTTGAAGTTTTTCCGTGTGCTCCAGCTACTCCCATGCTAACAAAGTCGCGCATAAAGCTACCTAGGAACTCATGGTAACGTTTGTAGCTGATACCATTTTGGTCCGCATAGGCAATTTCAACGTTGTTATCTGGACGAAAGGCATTTCCAGCGATAATTTCCATATCACCGTCTAGATTCTTTTCATCAAAAGGAAGAATAGTAATCCCTGCCTGTTCAAGACCGCGTTGAGTAAAGTAGTACTTTTCAACATCTGATCCCTGTACCTTATGCCCCATTTGGTGCAACATCAAGGCCAAGGCACTCATACCTGATCCCTTAATTCCGATAAAATGATATGTCTTTGACATGTTTTCTCCCCTATTCCGTAATTCTTGTCAGATTCAACTCTTGGGCAACCTGACGTTCTTGTTCTTTTTGTTGATTCTTTTTATTGTAGATTTGGCTCTTCTTCAGAAAATCATAATTGTTTTTCTTTGGGCCTGAAGTTTCTTTTGGCTCAGCTTGAGTCGACATATTGTTCACTTCTTCCGCCAAGATGTAATGAGACTGAGTCAATTTTTGACTGTATTTGACAAATTCGCCAGGATTTTCCTTTTGGAAAGGCGCGGTAGGTTGATTGCCCTGTCTATCCAAACGTTGCTGAGAAGGGCGCCTTGTAGGAGTAATATCCTTAGTCAGATAACTTGCTGAGCGTTTCTTTTTCAAGTCCGCACGCGCTTCTTCACGCGCCACCTCCGCATAGCTCTTCCCTTCTTTCTTAACCCCTAAACCAGCCTTCTTAGGTTTCTCTACCTGCTTTTCAATCGGTTTGACTGGTGTTTCTTCAGTAATAGGAGCCCACTCCAGATAATTTTTATCACGGTATTCTCCCTTGATATTACTGATAAAGTCAGATTCATCATATAGGTCCATGACTGGCATTTCAGTCAGCATGACTTCATCATCTGACACCAATGGAAAACGTTCTTCTCTCATTTTCTATTTCCTTTCAACACTTCATTATAGCGTATTGTCTTGATTTTTCAAGTGCTGGCTTCAGAAATTCCCAAAATTTCTCGAATTTCTGCTAGTGTCAGACTGCCACGTGACTCTGTTCCGTCCAATACTTGTGACACCAGATGTTTCTTTTGTTCTTGGAGTTCCTGAATTTTTTCTTCAATGGTTCCCCTAGTAACCAAGCGATAGACCTCAACCGTTTCTTCCTGCCCCATCCGATGGGCACGACCAATGGCTTGCGCTTCCACCGCAGGATTCCACCAAAGGTCAACCAAGATAACCGTATCAGCGCCTGTCAGGTTCAGACCGACACCACCAGCCTTGAGGGAAATCAGAAAGGCATCTCTTTCCCCTTGGTTAAAGGCCTTGGTCATGTCTTGTCTTTCCTTGGCTGGGGTTGAACCCGTAATTTTAAAGGAAGTCAAGCCCAAGTCTGGCAGTTCTTGTTCAATTTTCTCCAACATCCCCTTGAACTGCGAGAAAATCAAGACACGGTGTCCACCATCTGCCACCTGTACCAGCAGGTCTCGAAGACTATCCAGTTTTCCACTGGCTCCCTGATAATCCTCCATAAAGAGGGCTGGAGTATCACAGATTTGACGCAAGCGCATCAGACCAGATAGGATTTCCACTCGACTTCGCTGAAATTCCTGATCCGACACTTGAGCCAGACGATCTCGCATCTGTTGCAACTGGGCTAGGTAAATAGCCTTTTGCTGGTCTTCCAGTTCATTTTTATAAACCACTTCAATCAAGTCTGGCAATTCAGTCAGCACTTCTTCTTTCTTGCGCCGCATGACGAAAGGCTTGATAAACTGAGCCACGCGCTCAGCTGGCAATTTCATAAATTCTTTCTTGCTTGGCAAAAGTCCAGGCATAACGATTTGGAAAATGGACCACAACTCACCTAGGTGATTTTCAATAGGAGTTCCTGACAAGGCAAAGACGGACGGCACCACAAATTGTCTCAAAGTCTGGGCAATCTTGGTCTGGGCATTTTTCATAACCTGAGCCTCATCTAAGAAAAGGAAGTCAAAGGCCATCCCTTGATAAAGCTCACTGTCCTGACGGAAGGTAGCATAGCTGGTCACATAGATTTGATGGTTCTCAGCAAGAATCTCTTCTCGACCAGATTTCAAACCATGAACAACAGCCACATCCAACTGTGGGGCAAATTTCTGAAACTCATCTGCCCAGTTGTAAATCAAACCTGACGGAGCGAGAATCAAAACTCGACTTTCTTTTGTCACTTGACTGGTCAGAAAAGCAATGGTCTGAAGGGTTTTCCCCAATCCCATATCATCAGCCAAAATCCCACCAAAACCATAATGATGGAGCATTTGCAACCAGCCGATTCCCTTTTCCTGATAATCTCGCAAATCAGCCTGAACTTGAGTTGCTTGTCGAGGGAAGTCCTCTGGATGCGTCAAATCCTGGGCCAAATTCTGGAATTCTTGTGAAAAAGAAACACGATCTCGCCCTTCAAAGAGATGAGCTAAACTGTAGGCCAAGGATTTTCGAGCTTGCAAGGAGCCATCTTTTAGTTCAAATTGCCCCAGTTCCTGTAAGTTTTGACGAATCTTCTTGGTTTCTTCATCGAAAAAGTAGACTTGATTGGACGAATCAATGTAAAAATCTTGATTGTCAACCAAGGCCTGCATGGCTTGGTCAATTTCCTCTTGGGCAATATCTTGAAAATCAAACTGGATTTCCAAGAGACCTCCCTTGGAAGCAATCTGCACTTGAGGGCTCGCTAGGTTATAAAGCTCTTCTAACTTATCTGATAGATCAACATTCCCGAGTTTTTCAAAGACTGGAATGATGTCATGGAAATAATGATAGACAGACTCTGCTTTTAAGGCCTGACGCCAAGATTGAAAATCGGCTTCAAATCCAGCTGCCAAACAGACTTGGAAAACTCTTTCTTCTAAGTCAGCATCACTCGAAAAGGGTAATTCTTCTAGCTCTTGTCGGCTAGATACCTGTCTATCCCCATAATCAAACCGGATTTCCAGACGAATCCGATTGTCCTCTTCCCTGTCAAAGTAAAAAGAGGGCGAAAACGTTTTGATTTGTAACCGTTCCGGAGCTGAGACGGTCCCCATCTGGCTAAAGAGAGTCAGACAGGAAGCCAACTTATCTCGGTCACTGCTATCAAATTGCAGGAATTTCTTCCCATGTTGATCCAATGGCAACGCTTTGATTTCCTTGAGAAGACGCATCTGCTGGTCTGTTTGAAAATAAACCTGTCCTTTATGGAACAGCACAGCTCCCTGATAAAAGACATTGACCCTCGGACTCTCACTGATTTCCATTTCAAAATAGTCCGAGTATTCTGTTACTGTAAAGGCAAAAAGATTGGCATCAGCATGCATATCCTGAAAAAGTAGATTCTGGTAGCTATCCACTTGGTGATCAAATTGAAAATGGGGCAAAGTCATCAGCAAATTCACACCCTGCTCAAAAAAGGTCAGAGGGAAAAAGAGGTGCCGACCTTGGTTTTGGAAAAAGAGGTCTGGAGCCTGTCCTTCCTCCACTAGTCCCCGCAAGAAAGTCAAAAGTTCTTGGCTGGCCTCATCAAATGATTCCCAAGACAAGGATTCCTCATAGGTCTTGCCAATCATATAAGGCTTTCTATTCTCGACAACTTTTAAAAAGAGTGGAATATCCCGAATGACATAGTATTTTTGGCTATTGATTTGCCCGATTCTCAGCGTCCACAAGATATGATTGGTTCCTGCTTCCACCTGACCGACAGCAGATAATTCATAGGCTCGTTCTGTTTTTGGAGACAAGATTCGATCCAAAAACTTGCCTCCCAAGGTCACCTTGGTTTCAACGGCCTCTTTTTCTTCATGACCTTCTTCCAGACTCTGCAAGATTTCCTGGCCACGCTCATCATTTTTCAAAAAATGCTCCAGTGCCGCCAAATGCACACAGTAGCCCCTCTTTTGGAAAAAATCACAGGCACAAAAAACCAAATCATCCTCTAAACTATAGCGCAATTCTTCTTCTGCAACGCGAGCATAGAGCCGATTGTTCTTTTCTTTGATAATATCAACCTTACCAGTTTCATAAAGGGCAACGCCTTCGATACGGACCTTCCCCGGAATCAATTTAGCCATATTTTCACCTTTACCTTATCTTTTTATTATACCATATTTTTGCCTATGAAAATAGCCTTCTAGGAAGACTTTTCTCCTAGAAGGCTGGATTTTTAAAGTTTGGCAAAAGTGGTTACAATCCGCTGACAAACTTCTTGCAACAAAGATTTAGGCATGGCTACATTAAGGCGGGCATGGAGACTTCCTTCCTCCCCAAAATCCAAACCACGGTTGAGGATAACCTTGGCTTCATTTCTCAATAGCTCTTGCAATCTTTCATCAGTCAGGGCATAGGCTGAAAAATCAAGCCAAATCAAGTAGGTTCCTTGCGGTTTCATGACCTTGATTTTAGTTTCTTTGCCAAATAGATCGACCACATAATTGATATGATCTTCAAAGACTTGCTTGAGTTCCTCTAACCAATCCTTCCCATAGCGATAAGCAGCTTCTGTCGCCAAATAACCCAAGCCTGAAATTTCATGCTGATTATTAGCTAACTGACGTTTCTGGTAAGCCGCTCTCAACTTAGGATTTTCAATGACTGCATAGGAATTTTTTGTCCCCGCAATGTTAAAAGTTTTAGTAGCACTGCTCAAGACAATGGCAAATTCTTTAAAGTCAGGGTTGATGGTATTGAAGGAATGATGCTTGTGACCAAAGAGAGCCAAATCTTGGTGAATCTCATCTGAAACTAACAATACACCGTGTTTTTGGCAGAGTTGACCAATCTTCTCCAACACTTCCTTTTCCCACACACGTCCACCAGGATTGTGGGGGTTGCAGAGAATATAGAGTTTGACATCCTCTTCTACCAGATCCTTTTCAAGTTTGTCAAAGTCAATCTCAAACAGACCATCCTTTTCCACCAAAGAATTAGTAATCAATCTGCGGTTGTTCAACTTGACACTGCGAGCAAAAGGCGGATAGACAGGTGTGTTAATCAGAACTGCTTCGCCTTCTTTTGTGAAGGCTTGAATAGCTGTTGAGATAGCTGGTACTACACCCTCGATAAAGACAAGGGCCTCTTTGTCAAAGTGGTAACCGTGTTGTGTTGCTTCCCACTTTTGAACTTCGTGAATTAACTCTTCACTGGCGTAAGTATAGCCATAAACCAATTGGTCTGCATAAGTCTGCACAGCTTGGCGGATTTCAGGCAAAACCACAAAGTCCATGTCTGCTATCCAAGCTGGTAGGACTTCTCTATCCGTTTCTGCTTCTTTCCATTTATAGGTATGATGCCCTAAACGATTAGGCAGGCTTGTAAAATCATATTTTCCCATCTTTGTCTTATCCTTCTAATGCTTGGCGCAAATCTGCAATCAAATCTCTAGCATCTTCAATCCCAATTGACAAGCGCAAGAGGTCATCTGTCAAACCGTAAGAATGGCGTACTTCTGCTGGAATATCAGCGTGGGTTTGAGTCGTTGGATAGGTAATGAGACTTTCCACTCCACCCAAACTTTCCGCAAAGGAGAAGACTTTTAGACTGTTCAAAATATGAGGAATGCGTGTTTCATCCGCTACTTTAAAGGAAATCATACCTCCACGCCCAGTGTAGAGAACTTCCTTAACTGCTGGAGAATCCTTCAAAAAGGCAACCACTTCTTGGGCATTGGCTGTTGAGCGCTCCATACGAAGAGACAAGGTCTTGAGACCACGAATCAATTGATAACTGTCAAATGGCGACAAGACTGCCCCAGTTGTATTGAGATTATAAAAGAGTTTTTCGTATAGTTCTAAACTATTGGTTACAACCACTCCAGCCAAGACATCATTGTGGCCTGCTAGATACTTGGTTGCTGAATGGAGAACGATATCAGCTCCATCTTCAATCGGACGTTGGTAAATAGGGCTGTAGAAGGTATTGTCCACCACCACTTTGGCACCCTTAGCATGAGCCAGTTTTGCTAGTTTTTCGATATCAAATTCCAACATCAAGGGATTGGTTGGTGTTTCGATATAGAGAACATCCACGTCTTTTTCTAACTCGGCAATCAACTCCTCTTCTGTATTAGCATAGGTAAAATGGAAACGGCCTTCCTGCTCGACTTGGTTGAACCAGCGGAAAGAACCTCCATAAAGGTCACGCACTGCCAAAACCTTACTTCCTACTGGAAAGACGCTAAAGGCCAATACAATTGCTGACATCCCTGAGCTAGTCGCTAGGGCATAGTCTGCTGATTCAATGGCTGCCAAGACTTCTTCAGCCTTACTGCGAGTTGGGTTTTTAGTGCGTGTATAGTCAAAACCAGTAGATTTACCAAACTCTGGATGCTGATAAGTCGTTGAAAAATGTAGCGGTGTCACTAAAGCTCCTGTTGCTTCGTCTGACTTGATACCCGCCTGGGCCAAAATTGTGTTGATGTGTAATTCCTTGCTCATACAATACCTCCAAATCTATAGTAACTATTGTACCACTTATTTTCATCAACTCATTTTCTTCTTTTCAAGAGCTAGTTATAGTTTCAAACTATACACTTATCGAGTAAAGCTAAAAAAGAATCCAGAAAACACTCCAGATTCTTTTGCGAAAATCCTTGCTAGGGCTTACTTAAACTGAAAGAAATCCTGTTGGGCTAAATTGTCATAATGCTCTTTGTTAAATTGATACTGTCCCACACGCTGACTAACCTGACCGACATCCACGGAAAAAATATAGGCTTCATTTTGATAGTTCCAATTCAGCCTAACAGTATTCAAGACCGGCTTATAAGTAAAATCTTTAACTTGATTCCAAGGCATCTCAAGGACTTGATTGAAACGATTCTCAGTTATATCACTGATGTCCATCAAATAGATCCCCTTAGGTGTGAATGCCAGAATCTTAGGCTTCACACTCGACTGAACATAGTAACTTCCTCCTATAACGAAGAAATCAATAAAAGATTTCAGCCATGTCTTTTTCTTGAAGGCCATCAGAAAATTCTTTTGCCCTTCAATGCGACAAGTTGAAAGAAATGATGCAATCTGTTTTTCTGTTGCAAACTCCATAATAGCGCCCATGATGTTACCTCCATAACGATTAGTAAATAGGCAAATCAGAATTCTTCACATAAAAGAAGAACTTATCATTTGTTGCATTTTATCTTACTTTTCCAGTAGATGGCAAACCTCCTATAAAATCATCCTAGCATGTGCATACTTCCGTTAACACTGGAAGAGGATTTAAAAAATAGCTTCTCACACTTTTATTATATTCATTATATCATAACTCCAATAAACAAATAAAAAAATATAAGATTTTTTCTTCCAACTTCGCTATCATTCTATTAAAAAACGACAGCTTCTTTCGAAACCATCGTTTTTCTTGAAAAATTCTTATTTGACATGTTTTGCCAATTCTTCTTGGGCTTTTTTATTGGATTCTTCTTTTTCTTTCAGCCATTTTTCTTTGGCTTTTTCATATTCATCTTTTGTGACTGTTTTATCTTGTACTTTGAGATATTTATATGATTCGATACCTTTATTACCAGCTAATGAATATGGTGTTGAGAAAGGAACAACTTTTCTCAATGTTGGTGTTCCACCCTTAGAAACATTTGGAATCGCTAAAGCGCTATCTACCAACCACGCTTGGATATCAGCATACTTTTCATAGCGTTTTGCAAGATCTTGTTCCTTATTGGCTTCTTCCAACATTTGAGTGTAGACATCCAATCCAACAGTCTTGGCTTTGTCATTGGCTTCACCTGGCTCTAAACCTAGATTTTGCAACAAACCACCAGAATTAACGTTAAAGACATCAAGGTAGGTTGAAGGGTCTTGGTAATCTGCACTCCAACCACCATTGTAAAGATCATAATCTTTCTGAGCAGCAGTTTGAGCCAAATAGCTTGAATTGTCATAATCTTCAGTAGTGAGTTGTTGAATATCAATTACAACATTTTCTGCACCTAAAGCTGCCTCAATAGATTGCTTCATAGAGTTTGCCTCTTGGACACCCTGTTTAGCAGCTTGGTCAACAGTCATGTCCAAGTGGATAGGGAATTGAACTCCTTTAGCTTGGAGTTCTTTCTTAGCTTCAGCAAATTTGGCTTTAGCTTTTTCAGCATTGTAGTATGGATCCTGAGCATCCGCAAAGTTGATTCCTTGCCATTCCTTACCGTAGTTAACCATTTTAGACGCAACTACTTCACCAAAGTCTTTGCCATTGATACTTACGAAGTTTGGTGGAACGACTAGGTTACGCAAAATCTTGGTTGCACCATCCTCTCCTTGAGATTGAGCCCCGTATGCTGTACGGTCATAGGCAAAGTTAATGGCTTGACGGAAGTTTTTATTAAGAACCGCTTCCTGAGTCGATTTCTTTTCAGCATCACTTGTCTTGGAAGTGAATTTATAAGATTTTCTATCTAGGTTAAAGTTTAAGAAATAAGAAGTGGCATCTTGCAAGCTATAGATGATATTGTCCTTATTCTTTTCTTTAATCCCTTCAAAGCTTGCACTATTTGGATAAAGGCGAGCATAACTATAAGCTCCCTCAACAAAGTTACGAGCTAGTGCATCTTGGTCACTACCATCATAATAAGCCAATTTCACATCATCTACAAAGACATTTTTAGCATCCCAGTAGTTCGGATTTTTCTTAAATTCAATAACAGATTTTGAAACAAAGGATTTCATCAAGAAAGGTCCATTGTACAAAATACTAGATGGGTCTACCTTCCCAAAATCATCCCCTTTTGATTTCAAGAAATCCGCATTGACTGGGAAGAGAATGGTTGAAGTTGTTTTTGAGTTCCAGTAAGATTCTGGTCGTGTCAATGTATATTGAACAGTTTGGTCGTCAAGAGCCTTGACTCCGACAGTTGAAAAGTCGCTTGTTTTACCGTTAATGTAATCATCCAAACCTGCTACGGATTCTTGCACTAAGTACAAGGCTTCTGATTTTTTATCAGCTGCATATTTCAAACCAGTGACAAAATCTTGGGCAGTAACAGGAGCATATTCATCTCCATCTGCAGTATACCATTTAGCATCTTTACGCAGTTTGTAGGTATAGGTCAAACCGTCTTGAGAAACACTCCAATCCTCTGCCAAGGACGGGACATAGTTCCCATATTGGTCATTTTCCATGAGACCATCTACCAGATTGGTCACAATATCATTGGTTGTTGCACGATTTTCTGCTAGATAGTTCAAACTTGATGGGTCACTTACGTAAACATAGTTATATGTTTTTGACGCTGTGCTAGAATTTCCACAGGCACTTAATAAAATACCTGCACTTAACACGACACCTGCAAGTGTTGCATACTTGGCCTTAGACTTTTTCATCTCCAGAACCTCCTGATTTAAATATTTGTCTTATTATACAACTCGTGTTTTATTTAGTCAATAGGTTTTTCAAAAAAATTAATTATTCTATCTACAAACTATAGAAATTATTCTACAAAATAATAAAAAAGAGAATAATTTAATCATTCCTTGATAGAAACGTTCAAATTATTCCCTTTATTTATAAAAAATTATTGAGAAATTTTTAATTTTGATCGCAGGCGATCTGCTTGAGCTTGTCCAATCACCTTGTCCAATAAACGAGTACGAAGGCTCAAGAATCCGTAAATTCCTCCTCCCATGGCACCAACAAGAGCTACATAAAGGAAGCTCCACAAACGTCCACTTGGTTGGAACACAAATCCTAAAATCCACTGTATTGTTCCTACTACAAGAAGCATGAAAAGAGTTAACAAACTGATTAAAATGGTTCGCTTCACAATAATCTTGCGCTTGACACCTGTTACCTTACAAATATCCCGATACATCAAGATGTTAGGAATGATAAGACCGATGGTTGTAGAAATCAAGGGACCATAACTGTGG
This sequence comes from bacterium, assembly GCA_905221285.1. GTDB lineage: Bacteria > Bacillota > Bacilli > Lactobacillales > Streptococcaceae > Streptococcus. The sequence continues at coordinate 29,737 of CAJNCM010000008.1, read as the reverse complement.
AAGAGGGCAATGGTTGGAATTTGCAAGACTAGCTTGGCAATTGAACCATAGATAAAATAGAGAACAGCCTTGCGGTTGCGGAACATGGCCTGAAGCATTGGAGACAAGACCATGTACAAGCCTAAAATAGTAGACTGCAAAACTGCAAATACAAACAAGCCCATAGCCAAACTATCTGGCTTGCCATAGAAGACAGTATAGAGAGGTTCTCCTACCATAACCACTCCAACCGTTGCTGGCAGTAGGAATAAGAAAAGCATGGTAATACTGTCCTGAACGAGACGAGAAGCTGCCCTCAAATCTCCCTTGACGTAGTTTTCAGTCAAAAGTGGCAAGCCTACACTCCCAATCGAAACCCCAACAGAAATCAAAATCATAGTGATTTTATTAGGGTTGGCTGAGAAATAAGAAAACATGACAACCAAGTCTTCATTGCTATAATTGGTAAACCAACTCATACTATTGATAAAGGTCATCTGGTCCAGAATCTGGAAAAGTTGGATGGCAGACCCTGTCAGGATAAAAGGAATGGCTTCCTTAATGGTATCGACCAAGAGACGCTTACTATTAATCTTACCCCCTGTTTCAAGAACTCTTTTTAGTAAACCTTCTTTTGCAAGGAAATAAATCAAAACTGCAAAACTGGCTACCATGCCGACAAAGGCAGCAAAGGTGGATTGGGTAACTGCTGCTAGATAATCTCCTGAGCCCATTTTCATAATCATAAAGGTAGCTAGGAGCATCCAGATAACACGAATGACCTGCTCAGCGATTTGGCTCATGGCATAAGGTTTGAGATTATTCATTCCTTGGAAGAAGCCTCGGATAACACTCATAGATGGGAAAATCAAGACCGCCCAAGCCAAGCTCTGCATAATTGGGATCAGGTCTTTCCCTACACCCGACAAATCTGCTAGCCAAGGAGCAAAGACATATAAGACCAGAGCAAAGACCAGACCTAGTCCCGTCATAAAGCCTAAAAAACTCCGAATCAGGGCAAAGCTATGCTCCTCTTCTCGCATGGTATTATACTTGGCAACTTGCTTGGCCACCGCAACTGGAATACCCGCTGTTGAAACTAGCAAGAACCAGGCATAGATATTGTAGCCCATGGTAAAGAGACCATTGGCCGTAGCCGCATAAGACCCCATCCAGATATACCAGGGGATAATATAAATGGCCCCTAGCAGGCGACTGATAAAGTTACTAGCCGTTAGCCAAGCAGTCCCCCGTAACATCTGGGCCTGCTGGTGATTGTTTTCGTTAGACATAGATTCCTCATTTTATTTTAATCACTAGGAAAAATTCCTCATCTTCCATTATAAACTTTTCCTTGTCACTTGTAAATTTACGACTTTCGGTTTACAATAGAAAGTATGATTAAGATTGAAACCGTATTAGATATATTAAAGAAAGATGGTCTCTTCCGCGAAATTATCGACCAAGGACACTATCACTACAACTATAACGATGTCGTCTTTGACACCATCTGCTATGACAGCCGCAAGGCCAAAGAGAAGAGCCTCTTTTTCGTCAAAGGTGCTGCCTTTAAGAAGGAATTTCTTCTTTCAGCCATCTCTCAAGGCCTCGGTTGGTATGTGGCTGAAAAGGACTATGAGGTTGGTATTCCTGCCATTATCGTCAGTGATATAAAGAAAGCCATGAGTTTGATTGCTATGGAGTTTTATGGCAATCCACAGGAAAAACTTAAACTCCTTGCCTTCACTGGAACCAAGGGTAAGACGACAGCAGCCTATTTCGCCTATAACATTTTATCTCAAGGTCATCGACCTGCTATGTTGTCGACTATGAACACAACTCTAGACGGTAAGACTTTCTTTAAGTCTGCATTGACAACTCCTGAGAGTATTGACCTCTTTGATATGATGAATCAAGCTGTGCAAAATGACCGCACCCACCTCATCATGGAAGTATCCAGTCAAGCCTATCTGGTCAAACGTGTCTATGGTCTAACCTTTGATGTGGGAGTTTTCCTCAATATCAGCCCAGACCATATCGGTCCGATTGAACACCCTAGCTTTGAAGACTACTTCTACCACAAACGTCTCTTGATGAAAAATAGCCGAGCAGTCATCATTAACAGTGACATGGACCACTTTTCTGTACTAAAAGAACAAGTGGAACATCAAGAACATGACTTCTATGGTAGCCAGTCAAGTAACCAAATCGAGAATTCTAAAGCCTTTAGCTTTTCAGCAAGCGGGAAACTCGCTGGTGATTATGATATCCAACTGATTGGCCACTTTAACCAAGAAAATGCAGTCGCTGCAGGACTTGCCTGTCTCCGTCTGGGCGCTAGTCTTGAGGACATCAAAAAAGGAATCGCAGCAACCCGCGTTCCTGGGCGTATGGAAGTCCTGACTCAGAAAAATGGTGCCAAGGTTTTCATTGACTATGCCCACAATGGGGACAGTCTGAAAAAACTAATAAATGTCGTAGAAACTCATCAAACTGGAAAAATTGCACTGGTTCTTGGTTCGACAGGAAACAAGGGAGAAAGCCGTCGTAAGGACTTTGGCCTCCTCCTTAATCAACACCCTGAGATTCAAGTCTTTCTGACTGCTGATGACCCCAACTATGAAGATCCAATGGCCATTGCGGATGAAATTAGTAGCTATATCAACCATCCTGTTGAAAAGATTGCGAATCGTCAAGAAGCCATCAAGGCAGCTATGGCTATCACAAATCAAGAATTAGATGCTGTCATTATCGCTGGTAAGGGGGCCGATTGCTACCAAATCGTCCAAGGCAAGAAAGAAGCCTATCCAGGAGATGCAGCCGTCGCGGAAAATTATTTATAAGATAGTAAAAAATCAAGGGAAATGAAACCCTTGATTTTTTCTATCCTTATTTAAAAGCGTTTTTCAAACCTTCAACGGCACCTTCTACAGCACCTTTAGCATCTTCAACTACTTCTTTTGCCTTAGCAACTGTCTTTTCTACAGCGCCTTCTGCTTCAGTCTTGCCATCCCCAGTAACCTTACCAAATCCTTCTTTGATAGCGCCTGTTGCTTGTTCCAATTTGTTTTCAAGTGACATATGATTGTCTCCTTTGGTTTTATTCCGATATGTGTTACCGGTTACATATAGTTTATACTGAATTCTAAGGAAAGTCAAACAATGTGCTCAGAAAAAAAATCAGGCCAAGTAGAAAGTTAATCTTTCCTTATCAAAATCGACGGCCAATTCATACTTTCCATCTTCATTTTGGACAATATAGCCTAGAACGACCAAACTGTCCACAAAGATATCACGGCGTTTCTGCATAAGCTGGTCTTTTTTGAGAAATTTTAGCAAAAAAGTTGTCATATATTTGAGAGCATACTCAGGATTAACATCTCCCAAAATGTCGTAAAGTTCCTGCTGTTTTTCTGTCAAAGGATACTGATGTTTGACCTTGTAGAAATAATTAGACAAGGTCATTTTTGTTCTCGCAAAGTCCGTCTTTTCAACTAAAATAGCTGCATTGGTTTGATTGCGCAATTCTGTCTCAAAACCCTGCTCTAACAAGGCTTGATAGGCCGGACTGTATTCGCTGACAAAAATCTCTTGATCCAGTTCAAGACTATCGAGTGATTCAAGCATAGGAAGATTAAGGTAATAACGCTTATTTTCTCGTAGAATCAAACCTGCCTTTATATACTCTTCCATGAGTTTATCAACTGCAACATCTGGAAATTGAGCCTTAATTTCTCGCAAAATAACATCCTCATGCTGGTCCAGATAGCAGATCAATTCTCTAAAAAATGGCTGTCTCGTCAAACGAGATGGATTAAAAATCTGAATCATGAAGATTCCTTTCTTTACATTCTAACAGAGGCGATGCTGCCAACTGACTAGGATTGGTCCCCGGCTGGTTCAAAGGAACAGGCAGACCTAGTTCTCTGTAATACTCTCTCCAAAAATCACTAATCTCCTGCTCCCCATCCCCAAATTTCATAGGTATGGTTTCAAATATCGGTAGGATTTCTGCCATGTACTGGGAACAGTAAAAACCAGCTTCATCTGGATAGAAAGAAGCATTATAAGGAGCTCCCAGATGTTTGCAAGCTTTTTCCTTCACAGACTGGATATCCATTTCTGGGTAAACATAGAGGTCGTACAAATGATTGGGCTCAAAGAAGTCTGCTGGTTCTTGACAGACCACACCAGCCTGTCCACTAACGTGGTAAATCATCCCATCCAAACAAATCGCAACATGGCTATAGTTACCTGTGGAAGTCTGGATGGCCTGCCCCATATCTGACTCATCTCTCACAAAAATCAAATCGCCATTTTCTAACATGCTTCACTCCTAGAAAAAAAGGAGCCGAAACTCCTTTCGATATAAGGCAAACTAGCCTTTCCTAATTTGAATTAACACTCAAAATCTTAAGCATTAAAGCTTTCAGTCAATTGAGGTACCACTTGTTTCTTACGTGAAACAGCACCAGCAAGGAAGGCATGATTGTTTTCAAGTTTGAAGTTGAAGGCTGCTTCAACCTTGCCCATGTTAGCACCAAGAGCCAAGATTTCTGAGTTTGAGTTGACGATATCTGTAATCATCAAGACAAAGTCAGAATAACCATTTGCTACGTTAGCGGCTTGCATTGCAGCTTCAATTTCTGCTTGACGTTCTAAAACTTCAGCGATGTCCACTGTGTTTACTTGGGCAACACGGACATTATTTCCGTTCAATTCAAAAGTTTTAGCATCGATGTCAATCAATTCTTCAGCAGATTTGCTAGCCAAGTTTGTACCAGCTTTCAACATAGCCAAACCATACTCTTCCAAGTTAACACCAGCCAATTCGGCCAATTCAGGAGCAATAACCTTATCTGTTGGGTGTGTTGTTGGTGATTTCAAAAGAAGGGTATCTGAAATCAAACCTGAAAGCATCAAACCAGCAATCTCTTTAGGCACAGCTACACCATGTTCTTTGAACATACGGTAAACGATTGAAGACGCTGAACCAACTGGCTCCAAACGCATGTAAAGTGGGCTTGCAGTTTCAAAGTTAGCCACACGGTGGTGGTCCACAACACCATAAACTTCTACTTCAGCGATATCTGATACAGATTGTTGGAATTCATTGTGGTCAGTCAAGATAACTTGCTCTGCGCCTTCTGCTTTAGCAGAAGTGATGACACGCGGTGCTTCCACACCAAAATAGTTCAAGACAAAGGCTGTTTCTTCATTTGGAGTTCCAAGGGCAACAGCTTCAGTATCCAAACCATAAGCTTCTTTTGCAAGGTAGGCAAAGGCTACAGATGACCCGATGGCATCTGAGTCTGGATTTTGGTGACCAAATACTAAAATCTTAGACATGATAATACCTCATTTTGTTTATTCTCTTTATTGTAGCATTTTTTTCGCTTTTTGACAAAAGTAAGAGGAGTCAAAGGACTTCTCTTACTCTTCAAAATAACTGAGTAAATTTCTATCTTGATTTTCAGATAAAAATCTTTCCTTCTGTGGCCTCTTCTTACGCTTGAGAAGGGATTCTGCAGACATAGCTTCTTCCTTACTGGCAAAACCTTGAGCATAGATAAGTTTGACTGGCAAGCGAGCTCGTGTATATTTGGCTCCCTTCCCACTATTATGAACAGCGAGGCGTTTTTTCACATCAGTCGTATATCCTGTATAGTAGGAACCATCACGGCACTCAAGCACATACATATAAGCCTTATGATCCATAATAAATCTCTTCAAGTTCCGGCGTATAGGAACCATCATCATTGTGGACAATGAGAGGAGGCAAGACCTTAAAACCACTTGTTGAGCCATCCTTGATAGCTTCAATCAAGAGCATGTTAGCTTCCTTTTCTCTTTTTGGATAAACAAACTGCAGGCGCTTAGGAGCTAGATTATGCCGTTGTAATGTATCCAAAATATCCAGAAGTCGATCAGGACGATGAACCATGGCCAAACGCCCATTAGACTTGAGAATACTCTGGGCACTACGACAGATTTCCTGCAAATTAGTCGTAATTTCATGGCGCGCCAAGAGATAATGTTCACTCTCGTTCAGATTAGAATGAGGATCCACCTTGAAATAGGGCGGATTACACAAAATCATATCCACCTTACTTCCCTGGATGTAAGCAGGCATATTTTTCAAATCATCACAGATGACCTCCATCTGCTCTTCCAAACCATTCAAACGGACAGAGCGTTCAGCCATATCCGCCAAACGCTCCTGAATCTCAACAGCCAAAATCTGTGCCTGAGTCCGAGTGCTAGCAAATAGCCCTACCGCTCCATTTCCAGCGCAAAAATCCACTATCAAGCCCTTCTTAGGAAAACGTGGAAAACGTGACAAGAGAACACTATCCACCGAATAGCTAAAAACCTCTCTATTTTGAATGATTTTAATATCTGTCGAAAAGAGCTGGTTAATGCGCTCTCCTGATTTTAATAATTGTTCTTCTTCCATGGTCCTATTATAGCAAATTTATATTAACATTACAAAAGATAGAAATTTCTAACTAGTGCTTCTGATTCTTCAAATGTTGAAGGGCTTCCTTGGTCCAAATTGGCATCATTCGTTTAAGAGGCGCAAAGCCGTAGTTAAAACGGTCGCTTGAAAAGCGTCGCCGTCTCGGAAACTGGTGCTTTTCTTCCTCCAAAGTGCGGATAGAAAGACTAGCTTTCCCTGTAAATTCATCTAAATCCACTACTTGAACTTGAACCTCTTCATCGACTTTCAAGGCTTCTTGGATATTTTCAATAAAGCCTGTCCGAATCTCTGAAATGTGAATCAGCCCCGTATCACCCGTCTCTAGCTCAACAAAGGCTCCGTAGGGCTGAATCCCTGTAATACGGCCCTTTAGCTTATCACCGATTTTCATCTTAGTCCTCGATTTCAATTGTTTCAATCACGACATCTTCAACTGGCTTGTCCATAGCTCCTGTCTCAACAGCAGCAATGGCATCCAAGACAGCGTAAGAAGCTTCATCAGCTAGCTGACCAAAAACAGTGTGACGGCGGTCTAGGTGAGGAGTTCCTCCTTGGTTGGCATAGATTTCCGCAATCGGTTCTGGCCAACCACCACGAGCAATTTCTTTTTTAGAATATGGCAGGTGTTGATTTTGGACGATAAAGAACTGGCTGCCGTTGGTATTTGGACCAGCATTGGCCATAGAAAGGGCACCACGGATATTGTAAAGTTCTTCTGAGAATTCATCTTCAAAAGATTCGCCGTAGATTGACTCGCCACCCATACCAGTTCCAGTTGGATCTCCACCTTGAATCATAAAGTCCTTGATAATACGGTGGAAAATGACACCATCATAGTAGCCATCTTTTGAAAGAGCTACAAAGTTAGCCACTGTTTTAGGAGCATGTTCAGGGAAGAGCTTGATACGCAAGTCTCCGTGATTGGTCTTAATAGTCGCAAGAGGACCTTCTACTGTTTCAATATCTACTTGTGGGAAATGCAATTCTTTTTCTACCATACCAAATCCTTCTAAGGCATCAAAAATGCCATCTTCTTCTAATGTTTTTGTAATAAAATCTGCTTTTTCTTTGATATTTTCATGAGAAATTCCCATTGCAACGCTGATTCCAGCATAATCAAAGAGTTCCAAGTCGTTGAGGCCATCTCCAAAAACCATGACGTTCTCTGGTTTCAAGCCAAGGTGTTCCACAACCTTTTCCACCCCCGTCGCTTTGGAACCTGAAATTGGCACAATATCAGACGAATGCTCATGCCAACGAACCATGCGAAGTTTGTCTGAGAGACTATCAGGCAAGTGCAAGTCATCTCCCTTATCCTCAAAAGTCCACATCTGATAGATATCTTCTTTTTCATGGAAATCAGGATCTACATCCAAATCAGGGTAAATTGGATTGATAGCCTCACTAATCATATCGGTGCGAGTCGATAACTTAGCATCATGACTCCCAACCAAACCATACTCAATTCCTTCTTCCTTAGCCCAAGAGATATACTCTTCAACATCTGACTTCTCAATCTGATGTTGATAAATAACCCGACCTTTTTTATCTTCAATGTAGGCCCCATTTAAGGTCACAAAAAAGTCAGGATTGAGCTCACGAATCTCTGGAACGACACCAAAAATCCCTCGTCCAGAAGCAATACCTGTCAAAATTCCTTTCTCACGTAATTGCTTAAAAACAGTTGGGATTGAAGCTGGAATAAAACCTGTCTTTGAATTCCGCAATGTATCATCAATATCAAAAAAGACAATCTTGATTTTCTTTGCCTTGTATCTTAATTTGGCATCCATCTCACTACCTCTTTCAATCTAGCTCTTTCCATTATACCATAAAGTAGTTAAATCCCCTATTTTCAAAAAGTTTCCAGTTTTATTGTAAGTCCTTGGATAAGTATAAAACTAAATCATTATCATTTTGACAACTTGCACCCATTTCTAGCGGTTTATTTCTATACCAGATACCTGTCCCATCTGGAATGTAGCCCCGTCTGATATACAATCTCTGGGCAGGGCCATAGCCTAAGTGCAAACCTACACCAAGAGTGACCTTACTCGAAACAAACTTGACTCGCTTTTCTGCTTCTTCTAGCAGTTGATTCCCAATCCCTTGATTTCGAAAAGGCTCAAACACATTAAAATCTGATAATTCTGGATAGACTTCTGCAAAAGGACCATGTTTAGCAGAGGGCAAAATGGTAATGTAGCCCGCTACAGCACCATCAATCTCTGCAACTAAAACTTCTCTCTCCCCACTTTCCTGTTCCAGAAAATATCTAGCCAAAATTTCCTCTCTACCAGGCCAACCTTGATTCATAAATCCATGAGATAAGGATTCAATATCAGACTTAATCATATTTCTAATCGTACAATTCATCTTTGACTTACCCACCTTTACTCTTTCTATTACCATTATAGCACGCCAAAGTCAGAAAAAAACTATCTCGTGAAAAAAGACCCAACCGGGTCTAAAAAAGAGGTTCACTGGACCCAAACTCGCTCTCTCATTTCAAGGCTCGTGAAAAAGAGGTCCACTGGACCCAAACTCGCTCTCTCATTTCAAGGCTCGTGAAAAAAAGACCCAACCGGGTCTGAAAAAGAGGTCCACCCGGACCTCTTTTTTAATCTTCGTTTACGAAAGGCATCAAAGCCATTACGCGAGCGCGTTTGATAGCTGTTGTTACTTTACGTTGGTTTTTAGCTGAAGTTCCTGTTACACGACGAGGAAGGATTTTCCCACGTTCTGAAACGAAACGGCTAAGAAGCTCAGTATCTTTGTAATCAACATATTCAATTTTGTTTGCTGCGATGTAATCAACTTTTTTACGGCGTTTGAATCCGCCACGACGTTGTTGAGCCATGTTTTTTCTCCTTTATAATTTTAGTTGTCCATTAGAATGGTAAATCATCATCTGAAATATCCAATGGATTTGTTGCTCCAAATGGATTTTCATCACGTGAAAAGTCTGGTACTGAATTTGTAGGCGCTGAATAGTTTGCAGTTGGTGCAGAGTAAGCTCCACCTGTATGACCCTCACGCACACTACGGCTTTCCAACATTTGGAAATTCTCAGCCACGACCTCTGTCACGTAGACACGTTGTCCTTGCTGGTTATCGTAACTACGAGTCTGGATACGACCTGTCACCCCGATAAGTGAGCCTTTTTTAGCCCAGTTAGCAAGGTTTTCAGCCTGTTGGCGCCACATAACGACATTGATAAAATCAGCCTCACGTTCGCCATTTTGACTCTTAAATGTACGGTTTACTGCAAGAGTAAAAGTCGCAACTGCTACATTTGATGGGGTATAACGCAACTCAGCGTCACGTGTCATACGCCCTACAAGTACAACATTGTTAATCATAGTTTACCTTCTTAAGCGTCAGTTTTGACGATCATGTGACGAAGAATGTCAGCGTTGATTTTTGAAAGACGGTCAAACTCTTTAAGAGCTGCGTCATCATTTGCTTCAACGTTAACGATGTGGTAAAGTCCTTCACGGAAATCTTTGATTTCGTATGCAAGACGACGTTTTTCCCAAGATTTTGATTCAACAACAGTTGCACCGTTGTCAGTCAAAATAGAGTCAAAACGTGCTACCAAAGCGTTTTTAGCTTCTTCTTCAATGTTTGGACGAATGATATAAAGAATTTCGTATTTAGCCATTGATATGTTCCTCCTTTTGGTCTAATGACCCCAAGACTTTGCAAGGGGTAAGTGAGGTTCGCTCACAATAAACTATTATACTAGAAAATATTTTTTTACGCAAGTAAAAACACCGAAATAAAAAAAGAAGATGACGAATCATCTTCTCAAAAACTATGAGTTTTTAGTCTTCTTTTTTCTTGCGAGCAAGAAGTCCAAATCCACCTAGGGCTCCAAGAAGTCCAAGCGCTGCAAGACTAGCGTTAGCTTCTGTACCTGTGTTAGGTAATTCTTTTTGACCATCAACATATTTAGGTGTTGCTGGTTGAGTAGCTGAATCAGTTGCTACTGATGTTTCAGCTGGTGCTGGAACTGCAGGTTGGTTTGGATTTGTTGGTTGTTCCGGTTGCACTGGAGCTACTGGTTGTTCAGGAGTCTCTGGTGTTGATGGAACAGGTTGTGGTGTTGCCACTTTCTTGTAATGATGTACAAGATTTCCATTAGGGTCTTTCGTAGTTGTTACGTATTCGTAACCTGAAATTCCTTTTGGAGCTTGTGCTCCTTTTTCACTTGGTGCGATATCTTTACCATTTTCGTCTACATAGTAAGTCACAACTTGTTCAGGTTGCGGTTTTGGTTGTGGAGTATAACCGTTCCGATCCCCATTTGGAGTTACATTTGGAATGTAATTAATTGGTGTATCCTCACCTGGATTTGTTGGGACATCTGGAGTGATGTATCCTTTTGTTGGATCGTTTGGATCTACTGGTTTAAGTGGTTGACCATTTCCATCTACAGGTGTATGACCTGGTACGTATGGAAGAACTGGTTTATCACTTCCTGGTTTTGTTGGATCTTGTGGATCATTTGGATACTTGATTGGATTTGTTGGTTGACCTGGGATATTTGGAATCCATGATCCGATTGGTTTGTACACGTATGTTACTGTCGAACCTTCTGTTCCAATCTTACCTTTAGCATCTCCATCTACACGAACAAGTAGGTATCCTGGAATCACTTTTCCAGTTGTTGTGTACTCATCTCCCACTTTTCCTTCTGTTGTTTCTGCAGGGATTAAGTCTTTTCCATTTTCATCTACGTATTTAACTACTAATTTTGCTTTGTTGGCTACGTAGTTAATTACTGTATCTTGACTTGGATCTGTTGGGATGTTTGGTACTACATATCCTTTTGATGGATCTGTTGGATCTACTGGTTTAAGTGGATTGCCATCTTTATCTTCTGGAGTGAATCCTGGAACGTATGGTAACACTTCTGTTGGTTGTCCTGGTTTTGTTGGATCTTGTGGATCATTTGGATACTTGATTGGATTTGTTGGTTGACCTGGGATGTTTGGAATCCATGATCCGATTGGTTTGTACACGTATGTTACTGTCGAACCTTCTGTTCCAATCTTACCTTTAGCATCTCCTTCAACACGAACAAGTAGGTGTCCTGGAATAACTTTTCCACTTGTTGTGTACTCATCTCCTACTTTTCCTTCTGTTGTTTCTGAAGGGATTAAGTCTTTTCCTTTTTCATCTACATATTTAACTACTAGTTTAGCTTTGTTGGCTACGTAGTTAATTACTGTATCTTGACTTGGATCTGTTGGGATGTTTGGTACTACATATCCTTTAGTTGGATCTTGTGGATCTACTGGTTTAAGTGGTTGTCCATTTCCATCTTTTGGAGTATATCCTGGTACGTATGGTAATGTTTCTGTTGGTTGTCCTGGTTTTGTTGGATCTGTTGGATCATTTGGATACTTGATTGGGTTTGTTGGTTGACCTGGAATGTTTGGAATCCATGAACCAAGTGGTTTGTAAACATATGTTACTGTTGTTCCATCTGTTCCAATCTTACCTTTAGCTTCACCTTCTACACGGTCCAATACATAGCCAGTAATAACTTTTCCACTTGTAGAGTAGTCATCACCAACTTTACCTTCTTTAGTTTCTGTTGGTAGAAGTTCTTTCCCATTTTCATCTACATATTTAACTACCAAGTTAGCTTTGTTAGCTACATAGTTAATTGGTGTATCCTCACCTGGATTTGTTGGGATACTTGGAACTTCATATCCTTTAGTTGGATCGTTTGGATCTACTGGTTTCAACGGATTACCATCTTTATCTTCTGGTGTGAATCCTGGAACGTATGGTAATGTTTCTGTTGGTTGACCCGGTTTTGTTGGATCTGTTGGATCATTTGGATACTTGATTGGGTTTGTTGGTTGACCTGGGATGTTTGGAATCCATGAACCGATTGGTTTGTAGGTTACTACTTCTTTAGTATTTTCTGAATCTGCAGTTACTTTTGTAGCTGGTACTGTTGCTTTATCAGCTAAGTATCCTTTAACTACTGGTGATTTCACTTCAGGTAAGTCTTTAGCTTCTGACCAGTCTCCGTATGTAACCTCACCTGTAACCAAGTTGACTTTAGCTTCACGTGTGAATTTAGCTTCTTGAGTTACTGTTTTTGGTGTTCCGTCTTCATTTAACACTGGAGTTCCATCTGCGTATACGTATGTGATGGTACGTGTTACTGTTTTGTTTAGATCTTTTTCTTCAAGTCCAGCTGGGTATTTAGGACCGTCTGGGTTATTTGGATCTACTGGAGTTCCTGGTGTTTTTGGTTGATCTGGTGTTACTGTAACTTCTTTAGCTTTAAGTGTTACTTTAAACTCTTGATCAGTGTCTTTATCTTTATCGAACTTACCACCTTCTGGGTATGTATTAGATACTAATTCATATCCTTTGTTTTCAAGTTCTTTGATTTTCGCTTTTACATCAGCCTCTTTTGTAAGTGGTGTATCTGAGTCGCCTTCTTCAGTAATAGCGTCAACACCTGGAATTGGATTTCCTTTTTCATCTACGAATGTTGTTTTCGCTTTTTGCGTATCTTTTACGTAGTTGATTGGTGTGTCTTGACTTGGATCTGTTGGAAGATTTGGTACTTCGTATCCTTTTGTTGGATCTGTTGGATCTACTGGTTTAAGTGGATTTCCATCTTTATCCTTCGGTGTGAATCCTGGTACATATGGTAACACTTCTGTTGGTTTACCTGGTTGTGTTGGATCATCTGGATTATTTGGATATTTGATTGGGTTTGTTGGTTGTCCTGGGATGTTTGGAATCCATGATCCGATTGGTTTGTATGTTACTACTTCCGTAATATCTTTTGAATCTCCAGTTACATTTACTACTGGAACACTTGCTTTATCAGCTAAGAAACCTGTTACTACTGGTGATTTAACTTCAGCTAAATCTTTAGCTTCTGACCAATCTCCGTATGTAACTTCTCCTGTAACTAAGTTAACTTTTGCTTCACGTGTGAATTTAGCTTCTTGTGTTACTGTTTTCGGAGTTCCATCTTCATTTAACACTGGAGTTCCATCTGCGTATACGTATGTGATGGTACGTGTTACTGTTTTGTTTAGATTTTTTTCTTCAAGTCCAGCTGGGTATTTAGGTCCGTCTGGGTTGTTTGGATCTACTGGAGTTCCTGGTGTTTTCGGTTGATCTGGTGTTACTGTAACTTCTTTAGCTTTAAGCGTTACTTTGAACTCTTGATCTGTATCTTTATCCGTATCGAACTTACCACCTTCTGGGTATGTATTAGATACTAATTCATATCCTTTGTTTTCAAGTTCTTTGATCTTAGCTTTAACATCAGCTTCTTTTGTTAATGGAGTTTCTGATCCACCTTGTTCTGTAATTTCAGCTACTCCTGGAATTGCATTTCCTTTTTCGTCTACAAATGTTGTTTTCGCTTTTTGGATTGCTGTATATTTAACAACATATTCGTAATCTTCATCTGTAGCTGTTGTTGCTTGTACTGGAACTTTTTCTACACTTGCGATGTAACCTTCTTTTTGAGGTACTGCAAGTTCTGGAAGATCAGTGCTTTGTCCATCAGTTCCTTTCCAGTTAATATAAACTGGTCTGTCATTAGAGTTAATTACCGCTTTACCTTCTGCAGTTAACTTGATTGAACCTGTGTAGCTTACAGTTTGTTTTTGTGATGGGAATACTTCTGTACCCGCTAAGCCTGCAACATTATCAGCGTATACAAATTTAATTGTACGATTTACTTCTTCTACTTTTGTTTTCTTAACATAATCATACTCTGCTGGGGTAACAAATGCAGATCCATTTATACCTTTAGCTTTTAATTCTTCTTCAGAATATAAATCTCTTGCTCTTGTCTTCGTAACACTTAGTGTTCCTTTTGTATTTTCAGCAGGGATATCTGCAAGAATGTATTCTTCTCCATTAACTTCTTTAACTAAGTCTACGGGATCATTACTTACATCATATTTATTTCCAAGTACATTAGTATAATCTTTTGAACCATCTTCACTTAAAGGAATATTTCCCGTATATCTTGTTGGTTCAAAACCTATAACTTCACCTGTTACTAAATCTTTGAATGTTCTAACAACAGCTCCTGTTGGCGGCTCACCTTGAACTTTACCGTTACCTACAATACTCCAACCATTTGGCACTGTAGTTGCAACATCTTCTTTTTCGCCATTAATAGATTCTCCACCTGATACAGTAAGAGTTGCTGCAGTTTTATCGTTTCCTACATAACCTTCTTTAATGAATCCATTTTCATAAGTAATTTTAGAATATTCACTTGTTAAAGTTTTGTCTTTTATTACTTTTTCAATACCTAAAGATTGTAAAGGCATAGAAACGGTAGAACCTTCTTGAATAGCACCTTCTGTAACTGTAAGTTCTAACTCAGTTGGTGAGATTAATCGAGGCGTTAATGTGAAACCACTATCACGACCATCGTTCAGAATCCAAACATTGTTTTCATTAGCTTTAACATTAGCCCATCGACTAGCAGGACGATATGTAATGCTATCTCCTTTATTAGGGTTAATAGTGGACGCTGTATTTAATCCATTTACAAAGTTAGAACTTCCTTCAAGTTCTTTAAACTCAGTAAAATCTGCATTTGGAAGTTTAATAGTGAATTTAGATCCTACCCCATAACGAACATCTGAATCAGTTTTTAATACGATTGAATCACTTCTACCTGTTTGCTCATTGTTAAGGTATGTCAATCCATTGTTTTCACTTAGTGATGCACTAGTACCTTGTTTTTGATAGTTAGGTTGTTGACCTTTTCTTGTATAAGTATGTTCAAGAACTGTACGCCCATCAATTTTGATAGTTGCTGTATACGGAGTATCTTTTGAAATTTCTGGTGCATAGTATCCACTCCCCGATAAATTACTCGCTCCAAACGACACATTAGGATAGTCTTTTACTTTATCGTTCCACTCGATGTTGTAAGTATATGTACCAGTTTCATTCGCTACCGCTGGTTGCTCAGCAACACGCTGATCATAAGTCATTCCACGTTGAGTACGTTGTCCCCAATATGGTGTAGATTTGTTATTGTTGTTTCCTGTAGTTGTTTTATAATCGATAGATTTAACTTTACCAACTACTGTTCCATCTGTCTCTCTGATTTCCGTATTTACTGCCAAACCACCACCTAGCTCAGCTAAGTTAGTCAGTTCAATTTTTGTAATAGAACCTGCTTTAAGAGTTGATGTGCTAATAGTAGTATCAAATCCCCATCCTACAGGTTTTGTATTATCAGCATTCATATCAACATAAGCGTTTGTTACAGCATTAACTGTTTCGCCATCTTTAAGAACGTCTTTACCTGTAATTTTTGACGCAGTAGCAGCTAATACCGATTCTACTTTACCTGCATGACCTGCACGTTTCATTTCCGTATAAACTGCTTCAATGGCAGTAGAAAGACGATTAACTTGGGCTACCATCTGATCTTTAGAAGCATCAGATGAAAGCAATCCTTTAGATGCTACTGCTTCAAGCTTCACTGCAGCAACTGCAGCTGACAATTTTTGTTTAGCTTCAACATCTTTCACATCTTTATCTGAAAAGTTTGAGGCTACTGTTGCCATAACATCAGCTTCTGAAGTCAATTGAGTAAGAACTGTTTTAACATCGTCTTGTGTTTTTTCTGCTACAGCTTTTTCAGATGTTTCTTTGTTAGTTTTTTCTTTATCTGCTTCTTTTTTGTCTGATTGCTCTTTATCAGATTTTTCTTTTACATCTGTTTCTAATTTTTTATCAGTTTTATCTGCAGTCGCTTCAGTAACTTCTTTTTCTGCTACAGGTGTTGCTGCAGTTTTAGCATCTTCCTTAGCTTCAGTTTTTTCTTCTGCTTTTACATCATCAATCTTTAATTCTGGAAGTTCTTCAACAACAGTTGTTGACAAAGTCGAACGCGAAAGATTTTTATCTGAATTTGATAGTTCAGAAGTAGCCGGATTTACTGCTACAGTCTCCTCAGCTTGTACTCCATTAGCACCTAAAACAAGTGCTGTTCCCAATAGAACACTTGCGGCACCAAAGCTATACTTACGAATAGAAAAGCGCTGGGCTCTTCTACCATGGTATTTTTCCATTCTTGAATACATGGTTTCTCCTTTTTATCTCAATCTAAAAGTCTAAAATTACATATAAATCTATATGTTTGTTTTATAAAAACAACTATATTATTCTATCATAAATAAAATTAACTCGTCAATAAATATGTCTCGTTTATATTCGATTTATTTATATTATTTCTGTGTCGTAGGTACAAAAAATTAATATCATCAGACTCTTTTCACATATACTTGAATATATATATATATATATATATTGCATAAAAATACATAACTAAAGACGATTAAGCATCATCTCAAAAATGAATCTATACTATTTCTACGATTTTAACATCAAAAAAAGAAGATGACGAATCATCTTCTCAAAAACTATAAGTTTTTAGTCTTCTTTTTTCTTGCGTGCCACAAGTCCAAATCCACTCAATACTCCAAGAAGTCCAAGTGCTGCTAGGCTAGCATGATCTTCTGTACCAGTGTTAGGCAATTCTTTTTGACCTTCAACATATTTAGGTGTTGCTGGTTTAGCAGTTGTCGCAGATACTGGTTGAGCAGTTGTGTCAGTTGCTACTGTTGTGTCTGCTTGAGCTGGTGCCGCTGGTTGAGTTTGATTAGGTGTTGCTGGTTGTCCTGGTTCCGTAGGAGTTACAGGTTGTTCAGGAGCAGTTGGTCCAGCAGGTTGTGGAGTCTGTGGTGTTTGTGGAGCTGGAGTTGCTGGTGATGGTTCTGTTTGAGGAATTAATGAATTGTTAGGTGTAACTTTTACTGGTACTTCCAATTCGATAATTTCACCAGTTGGTAATTTCACCTTCACTTTAACAGCTGTTTTTTCTCCAGGTGTTTCAGTTGTTGGGATTTCTCCAACTTCAATAATTTCCCATCCTGATTCTTTAGGAATGTTGACGTGTTTCTTCACATCATCTGGTGTAATTGTTGTTCCTTGAGGTACAACGATTGGTGTTACAGTTGGTGTAGCAATTACTGGTACTTGTACTTTCATTGTTTTACCGTTTGGTAATTTAACTGTAACTGTTGCTGATGGTCTTACACCTGCAGGGAATGTTTCAGGAAACTCAGGTTCCCCTACGATTTCCCATCCAGTTACTCCTGGGATTTCGATGTGTTTTTGTACATCTTCTTTAGTTAATTTAGTTCTTTCTGGAACAATGATTGGTGTAACTTTTGGTTCTACCACATTCACTACTACAGGAACTCGTACAATTTCTTTACCATCTTTATCCTTAACAATAACAACAGCTTCTTTTTTACCTGGTTTAGAAGTATCTACTGGTGTATCGTATTCGAATGTAGCTCCTTCTGGGTAATTTCCTGGTGTAATATTATCTTTTGGATCTGGTTTGTCACCTTTCGGTACAAGTTGTTCTTTACCTTCAACCACTGTTACTGGTACTTTAACTGTTGTTTTGTACTCTTTACCATTGACAGTGTAAATCACTGGTACTTCAACTTCTCCAGCTTTTCCTGGTTCTGAAGTTTTTGGTACTGTAACATTTGTTAAATCAACTTTAACAGTTGCTCCTTCAGGAATTTTTTTCTTGAATTCGTCGTTGTTGATTGCATTTTCTGCATCTTTACCAACTTTATCTTTTAATTCTTTCTCTGAAAGATCTTTTGGTACAACAACTTCTCCAGCTTTTGGTTTTGGTAATACTGTTACTGGAACTTTAACGTTTTCTTTGAATTTACCATTTTCGTAAGTTACTGGTACTTCTACTTCAACGTCTTTTGCTCCAGCTTTTCCTGCTGTAGATGGAACTTTTGTAGGGTCTCCTACTGTTCCGCCTTTACCAGGTTCAATACCTTTCTTAATTTCATCAGAATTTGGTGTGTCACCTTCAAATACTACTACTGATGGTGGTGTTGAAGACACAACGTTTACTGGTACTTCAATCACTTTAGTGATTTTGTTTCCATCTTTATCTTTGTATTCAACTGTTACAGTTGCTGGAGTTTGTTTACCTACAGTATCTGTTCCAGGAGTTGTATTAACATCTGTTACTGTAACTGTTACACCGTCTGGAAGACCTTCAAGTTTTTTAGCTGCTTCTTCTGCTTTTTCTTTAACAACTTTTGCTAATTCAGTCTTATCAGCATCTTTTGGTACTGTTACACCTTCTGGTTTAACTTTTGGTAATACTGTAACAGGTACTGTTACTTCTTCGTCTCCACCATCTTTATAAGTTACTTTAGTAGTAACTTTAACATCTGGAGAACCTACTTTACCTTCTGTTGTAGGGATAGCTTTATTGATCTCTTCATCAGTTACAGGTGTTGTAGTTCCATCAGTATCAGGAGTGATTGCTTTGTTTACATCCTCAGCTTTTGGTTTATCACCTTCTACAACGTACACAGGTTTTACATCTGAACCTTTAACATTTACTGTTACTGGGATTGTAGTTGTGTAATCTTTTCCATCAACTGTGTAGGTTACTGGCACATTAACAGTTCCTGTGTTTGTACCTTTTTCAGCTGTTATTTTAGCTAATACATCTTCAGTCACATCGCCAACAGTTACTGTTGCACCTTTTGGTAATTTAGATGTGAAGTCTGTTGCTTCAACAGCTTCTTTAGCTTTATCTTTTGCTAATTCTTTCAGTTTATCTGGAGTTGTATTCTTAGCTACTGTTACTTCACTTTCAGCTTTTGGTAATACTGTTACTGGCACTTTAACTGTTTCAGTTACTTTTCCATCATCGTAAGTTACTGGTACTTCAACTTCAACGTCTTTATCCCCTGCTTTTCCTACTGTAGATGGAACTTTTGTAGGGTCTCCTACTTTTCCACCTTCACCAGGTGTCACTGAATCTTTGTCTAATTTTGGTGTTTCACCTTCAAACACAACTACTGGTTTTGGTGTTGAGCTTACTACTTTAACTGGTACGTTAATTGTATCTTCACCAACTACATTACCTTTATCATCTTTATATAATACTTTTACAGGAACTGTATCTTTGTCCCCATTTGAATCTGTTTTTGGTAATGTGTAAGAAGTTTCTCTTTCATCTAGTGATGCAGTAATTCCAGCTGGTAAGTTTGTTAATTTACTTACTGCTTCATTCGCTTTTTCTTTTACAGCATTTGTTAGAGCTGTGTCATCAGTATCTTTCAATACTGTTACACCTGTTGGTGTTGCTTTTGGTAATACTTTAACTGGAACGTCTACAGTTTCATCACCAGTTGGATATTTAACAGTTGCTTTAACTGACAAATCTGTTGCTCCTACTTTAACTTTATCCGTAGGAACATCTTTATTGATGTCAGCTTCAGTTACAGGAGTTAAATCTCCACCTTTATCAGGCGTAACTGCTTCATTAACATCAGCTGGTTTTGGTTGATTTCCTTCTACAACATATACAGGTTTCACTTCTGAACCTTTAACATTTACTGTTACTGGGATTTCTGAAGTATACGTTGTTCCATCAGGAGATGTAAATGTTACTGGAACTTTTACAACTACTGGTTCACCTTTTTTATTAGCAATATCAGCAGGAATTTCAGGAACTTCTCCTACAGTAACTGCATATCCTTCTGGCACTTTTGCAGGGAAGTCAGGAGTTTTAATTAACTCTTCTGCTTTAGCTTTTAAAGTATCCTTAACTTTATCTGGAGTAGATCCTTTAGGTACGTCAACTTCACCTTCTGTTCTAGGAAGAACAGTAACTGGTACTGTTACATCTTCTGTAACTTCAGTTCCATCTACATTGTGAGTAACTGTTGTTGGAATTTTTAATCCTGACTCTCCAGCTTTTCCATCAGTTTTAAAGATATCAGTTGCTTTTGGTTCATTAGCTGTACCTTTTTTACCATCAATTTCACTTGGCTCAACTTTTTCTTTAACGCTAGCAGGTGTAATTTTATCACCTTCAAATACTACAATAGGTTTTGTCTTAGATTCAACAACGTTTACTTCAATATCAACTGTTGTTTCATAAGTTTTACCATCTACTGTATAAGTTACAGGTACTTTAACAACCCCACGACCATCTTCAGCAACTTTTGTAATTGCGATATCATCTTTATTAACAAAAGTTGAACCATTAGTGTCACCTAATACAGCTGTACCAGTAACGTCTGTTAATAATTTTGTAAATTCTGGAGATTTAATCGCTTCTTGAGCTTTCGCATAAGCAATTGCTTTTAATTGATCATCGTTCGTGTTAATTGGTACTGTAATTACTGAGTTAGTTTGTAAACTATTGATAAAGATTACTTTACCATATTTGTAATCAGGATTGTCTGAATCTGCTAAACCATTACGGTTAAATTCATTTTCATAAGGTGGTTTTAATCCATTAGCAGTATATGAATACAGTCTGTTACCTTCTGCATCTGTGTCTCCGAAACCACTCTTAACTGTTACTTTAAAGTCAGCTGGTCCTACGAAGTTATCTGCAGCTGTAAATGGAATACTTGTTGTACGAGAGTTTGTCTCTGCAGCAGCCATACGGTTTCCTGCTGGTACGTTGTACGTTAATTTTCCACCTTTTGAGTTATCACTTGGATCATTTGGAACCCATTTGATAGTATTTGCCCAAACATTTCCTAACCAGTTTGATCCACCATTGGCATTGTAGATTTTATCTTCTAATACTACACCTTTAGGAACTTCTACTGTTACTTCGACATTTGATGCAGAATAGTAGTCAATATTCATTCCACCAGTGTTTTTAATTGTGATGTCAAAGTTACCTTTTTGACCTTTATCGTAGATTGTATCTTTTGTATAACCATATTCACCGGTTTTACCTTCTGAACGAACAGTTGTTACTACTTCAGCAGCTGGTGCAGTTGCGATACCAATACCACCGATTAAGTAACCATCTTTAATATTAATGTTGTTATCATTAATTAAAGAATTTGTTCCTTGACTTCCAGCTTCAATTAACACTTTAATTTTTGTAGTTTCTGCTGGAATATCATAAATACGGTCTAAGTGGTTCCATCCATTAGCAGCCAAAGCAGCTTGTTCTGTTGTTAATGGTCCATTTTTACCTTCAACTGGTTTAATTTCTTTACCAGTAAATGCATCTACGATTGTTAATTTAACTCTTTCACCTGCTGATGTTGATGTTGAACCTCCGTATGCAGCACTGTGAATTAAGTTAACGTTTAAACGAGAATTTCCATTTACATCATACTCTTTAGAAAGAGTTGTTCCTTTACTTCCTAATTCTAGGTAGTAATCACGATTTTTAACTTCACCAAAGGCGTTCGTTCTCATTACGTCAATTGTTGGAGTTACTGAAGGAACAGCACCACTACCATTTACATAACTATTCTCACCTGATGTTTGGTATTTTTTCAATTCTCCATCATTTGAGTAGATTTTTGATTTAGGAACTTCACGTGTACTTGGTTGTCCATCTTTATCTGTAACATTTGTCACATCAAGAGGTTTAACCGCATTAACTTTGTCCCCTTTTTCAATTTTCCAACCATTTAACATACCAGCTTCTGCGTCAGCTTTTGTAATAGCTTTTTCTTGCCAGTTATATGTTGCACTACCGATTGGATCTTTTGCATTTGGAACATTATTTACTTTATTAGTAATGTCACGTCCACTTTCATATTGAGTAGCAATTGTTTCTGATTTTTTATCAGCATCAGTGAATGTTACTTTATCTCCAAAACCTTCTTTTAAGCTTTCAAAGACACCGTTTTCAGGGTTGTTACCATAAGCAACATGGTTTTCACTTACTGGAGCGCCTAATTCAGTTTTTCCAGATAAGTAGGAAGCTAATAAGTCACGTTCAGATTTGACAGCTTCTGCTTGTTGGCTCATTTTTTGAGCTGATGTTGCATCCGCTGCATTTGCAGTTGTAATAACATTTTCTGCTTTTTGTTTAATACCTTTTAAAACATCAATTTTAAATTGATCTTTTTTATTCGCAGGTAGCGCTTCTTCTTTTGCTATTTGAGCTTGAATTTTATCAATATTTGCTTGCAACTCTGGAATAGCAGCATCACGAATACCTTTATATTTAGCTGCTTCTTCTGCTGAATTAGCTGCAGTTGTATCTACTGCTCTAAATCCACTTTCACCTTGTCCAGGAATGGCTTGTCCATTACGTGGATCTTGGTTTTTGTTTTCTTTTTCTTCTTTCTTTTCCGCAGTTGCTTTTGGCATACTTTCAACAACGAAAGCCTTTCCGTTTACTGCTGATGTAGCTTTTGCTACTTCTTCTTTTGTTGCAGCTTCATTTGCAGCTACAGCTTTTGCATTTGCTAATTCTGCTTTTGCAGACTCAATTGCTGATGCTGTTTTTTCAGTTGATGCTGCTTTTTCTAAAGCTGCTTCTAAACGAGCAATAGCTGCTTCCAACTTGCTTGTGTCAACTTTTGGTGTTTCAGTTGGTGCTTCTGCAGCTTTTGGTGTTTCTGCTGGTGCTGCCTCAGGAGCTGGGGCTGCTGGTTGCTCAGCTGTTGGTGTAGCCACAGTTGGCGTAGCAGTGTATGTTGAAGCTTGAGACTTGTTTGAATCTGCTTGATTTCCAGCATCAGGATTTACTTGTTCGTTTGTTACTGTAGTTGTTGAAGGTGCTTCTGCGTGAACAGTTGCTGCACCACCAAACATCATGTAAGCTGCTACAGCTACTGATGCTGCTCCAAAACTATACTTACGGATTGAAAAGCGTTGGACCTTTTGTCCGTGGTATTTGTCCATTCTTGAATACATATTTTCTCCTTTTTAAATAAATTTTAATTGCGGAATTACACCCAAGTATTTCAAAAACGCCTCCATTTCCAGCTTAATTTTATACATTAAAGCAACTACACTTAGGTACTCAATCCCTAATTTACATTATAACATTATTTCAATTAAACTGTCTACGTTTATTTGCAAAATATGAGGATTTTTCTATATATATATATATATATATTAATCAACGTTTTATGAGATTTCATCATAAAAAATAAAAGGCCAATTTGACCTTTTACTTTTATATATTTATTTACGGTTTGATACGGTGCAACATACGTGGGAATGGGATAGCTTCACGGATGTGTTTTGTTCCTGCTGCAAAGGTTACCATACGTTCGATACCGATACCAAATCCTCCGTGTGGAACTGTACCGTATTTACGAAGGTCAAGGTAGAATTCATATTCTGTACGATCCATGCCAAGTTCATCCATTTTTGCGACAAGGGCATCGTAGTCTTCCTCACGCATAGATCCACCGATAATTTCTCCATAGCCTTCTGGAGCAAGCAAGTCTGCACAAAGCACGCGCTCTGGATTGCCAGGAACTGGTTTCATGTAGAAGGCCTTGATGGCTGCTGGGTAGTTCATGACAAATGTTGGCACACCAAAGTGGTTTGAAATCCAAGTTTCGTGTGGTGAACCAAAGTCATCTCCATGCTCAAGATGTTCGTAGTCAGCGTCTTCATCATTCTCATGCTCTTGCAAGAGGTCAATGGCTTGATCGTAAGTGATACGTTTGAAGGGCTCTGCAATGTAGCGTTTCAAGAGCTCTGTATCACGTTCCAATGTTTCCAAGGCTTGAGGCGCACGGTCAAGAACACCTTGTAGAAGAGCTTTTACATAAGCTTCTTGCAAGTCAAGTGACTCATCGTGTGTCAAGTATGAGTACTCTGCGTCCATCATCCAGAACTCAGTCAAGTGACGGCGTGTTTTTGATTTTTCAGCACGGAATACTGGACCAAAGTCGAATACACGACCAAGGGCCATAGCTCCTGCTTCCAAGTAAAGCTGACCTGATTGGCTCAAGTAGGCTGGAGTTCCGAAGTAGTCAGTTTCGAAAAGTTCTGTTGAATCTTCTGCCGCATTTCCTGAAAGAATTGGGCTATCAAATTTCATGAAACCGTTCTTGTCAAAGAACTCATAAGTTGCATAGATAATAGCGTTACGGATTTGCATCACCGCTACTTGCTTACGAGAACGAAGCCACAAGTGACGGTTGTCCATCAAGAAGTCTGTTCCGTGTTCTTTTGGTGTAATTGGGTAGTCTTGAGACTCACCAATCACTTCGATGTCTGTAATGTCCAACTCATAGCCAAACTTAGAACGTTCGTCTTCTTTGACAATACCTGTCACATAGACAGACGTTTCTTGGCTCAAGCGTTTGATAACATCAAACTTCTCAAGTCCTACTTCTTCACCAAATTTCTCTACAAAGTTTGGTTTAAAGGCCACACCTTGGAAGAAGGCTGTTCCATCACGCAATTGCAAGAAGGCGATTTTCCCTTTTCCTGATTTGTTGGCAACCCAAGCGCCAATCGTCACTTCCTGACCAACATAGTCTTTTACATCAATAATCGTTACACGTTTTGTCATTATTTTTCCTTTTCTTTTTCTTTTATTTTTCCATAAATGCTTTCAAGCGTTTAACTGCTTCTTTAAGCGTGTCTAGGTCTGTCGCATAGCTGAGGCGGACATTTTCTGGCGCTCCAAAACCTGCTCCTGTTATGAGTGCCAAACCAACTTCCTCAAGAATAGCTGTTGTAAAGTCAGTCACATCCGTATAGCCTTTCATCTCCATGGCCTTTTTGACATTTGGGAAGAGATAGAAGGCCCCTTGCGGTTTGACCACTTCAAAACCAGGGACTTCACACAAGAGTGGATAGATGGTATTGAGACGTTCCTCAAAAGCTTGACGCATAACTTCCACAGAATCTTGCGGTCCAGTTAGGGCTTCGATGGTTGCATATTGTGAAACAGCAGTTAGGTTAGAAGTTGTTTGACCTGTCAATTTGCTCATAGCAGCAATGATTTCTGGATCACCCACTGCATAACCTACCCGCCAACCCGTCATGGCATAAGCTTTTGATACACCGTTAATGACAATGGTTTGTTTGCGAATGGCTTCTGATAGACTTGAGATTGGAACAAATTCATTTCCATTATAAACAAGGCGACCGTATATATCATCAGCTAAAATCAGAATGTCATGCTCAACTGCCCAATTTCCGATAGCTAGTAATTCTTCACGAGTATAGATCATACCAGTCGGATTAGATGGTGAATTGAGAACCAAAACCTTTGTTTTATCTGTCCTAACTAGTTCTAGTTGATCCACTGTGACTTTAAAATCATTGTCTTCTTTAGCTTGAACAAAGACTGGAATCCCTTCTGCCATCTTGACCTGATCTCCATAACTAACCCAGTATGGAGTTGGAATAATAACCTCATCTAAAGGATTGATTACAGCCATAAAGAAAGTATATAGGGAGAACTTGGCACCTGTAGCAAAGGTAACCTCGTTACTTGCGACAGAATAGCCATAGTAGCGCTCGAAGTAGGTATTCACCGCAGCTTTTAATTCTGGTAGGCCTGAAGCTACTGTATAGAAGGAAGCCTGTCCTTCTCGAATAGCTTTAACTGCTGCATCCTGAATATTTTCAGGGGTGTGAAAATCTGGTTGTCCCAAGGTCAAGAAAAGGACATCCTTACCTTGAGCTTTTAATTTTTTTGCTCTCGCATCACTAGCTAAAGTGACACTTTCTTCCATTTCTAAAACACGGTTGGATAGTTTCATAGGCCCTCCTTATTGACCAATGCTCCTGTTTCAAAATCTACTAGATAAAAATCAGAGCCTGACTTGACTTCCCAGATTGGCTTGTCTTGATAACGGCCAAAGGTAATCTTGTCAATCTCGCCAGCTCCTTTTTCCTTAGAAACGGCTTCCGCTTTTTCTTGTGAAATACCCTGATTTAGTTGATAAACGTAAATCTTATGGTCATCTTTTCCAATCAGGACAGCAAGTGCTTCTTGTTTTTTATTACGACCAAGAATGCTATAATAGGATTCCAAGCCATTGTATAAGTCAACCTGATCAGCCTGCTCTAATCCTGCATACTGCTGAGCTAATTTTTCTCCTTCACTTTTAGCTGTTTGATAGGGTTTCATGCCAAGAGAAACCAGATACAGAAAGGAAGCACTGATAACCACAAACAAAATCGTCATCCCTAGACCATACTGCCACAGTAGATTATTTTTTGCTTTTTTTTGTCTTTTTTTCACTCGTCTATTTTACCATCTATTGGGCTTTATTACAAGTGAATATAAGAATACTCTTCGAAAATCAAATTCAAACCACGTCAGCTTCGCCTTGCCGTACTCCAGTACAACCTGCGGCTAGCTTCCTAGTTTGCTCTTTGATTTTCATTGAGTATAAGCAACCAATTCTATTTCTTCCTTCAAAGCAAACCAGAATCCAAAAAACAGTTCTTACTTTTCCAGTAGCAAGTGACTAAGTTTCAGCAATTTTATAATTTTCAAATAAACTCTGAGCAAATTTCTTGCAAGTCCTTTTGTTTTGTTGTAATATATTCCGTAACAACGAGAGACTTCTCGGAAATTTAAGAAAAAGGAGACACATCATGTCTAAAAAAGTATTATTTATCGTCGGATCACTACGTCAAGGTTCTTTCAACCACCAAATGGCTCTCGAAGCTGAGAAAGCACTTGCTGGTAAAGCGGAAGTTAGCTACCTCGATTATTCAGCCCTTCCTCTCTTTAGCCAAGATTTGGAAGTTCCAACACATCCAGCTGTAGCTGCTGCTCGTGAAGCGGTTCTCGCTGCGGATGCTATCTGGATCTTCTCTCCAGTCTACAACTTCTCTATCCCTGGTACAGTGAAAAACTTGCTTGACTGGCTATCTCGTGCCCTTGACTTATCTGATACACGTGGTGCTTCTGCCCTTCAAGACAAGTTTGTCACAGTATCATCTGTAGCTAATGCCGGTCACGATCAACTTTTCGCTATTTACAAGGACCTCTTGCCATTTATCCGTACGCAAATCGTTGGTGATTTCACTGCTGCACGTGTTAATGACTCTGCTTGGGCAGACGGAAAATTGGTTCTTGAAGAAACAGTCCTAAACTCACTTGAAAAACAAGCTCAAGATTTGGTCAATGCGATCTAGTCATCACTAATCGTTATTTTTAAACAGACTTTTAGTCCTATATATCAAAAAACTAGTCAATTTATCAACAATTGAATGACTACTTCTTGAAATACGAAAAAAGAACTAGAGTTCTCACAAATGAGTGATGTTTCTAGTTCTTTTTGATTTACAAAGACTTCATGTAGGGAAAGCTACCAAGGATCAGATGAGATCATCTATTTAAGCTTCCTCTTCATCGTCTTTTTTCTTTTTGGCAAATAGCAAACCAAATGCGCCAAGAAGAGAGAGAACTCCTACTGTACCTGTAGTACGGTCTTCTTGTATACCAGTATTTGGCAATACTGCTTGAGTTTGAGAAACGGATGGATTCGTTTCTGACACTTCATTCTGCAATTGAGCAGGTACTTCAACTGTTTGACTTGGTTGTCCAGCCGCTTGAGTAGCTGGCACCTCAGCAGGGGTAGCAATATCCGGTCTAGGATTTGTATCATCAGATGGTGTAGCTGGTCTTTGTTGACCGTCACCTGTTGGTCTGACTGGACTCACTTTCCTGAAGATGTGAGTTACAACATCACCTTTAGTTTCTGTTCTTACAAATACATACCCTTCAATTTCACCATGTTCAAATGCTTCATTTGCTTCACCTAATACCTTTAGTGCTTTGGCATCCGCTGGTTTCAATTCTTTACCATTTTCATCAACCCACTTGGTGATCATCAGTTGAATTTTAGATACTTCTACTGGATTAGGAAGCTCACCATTTACACCTCCATTGAATTCTGGGACTTCATGTGTTGGTGAATTTGGTGTATTCGCTCCGCCATTAAACTCTGGCAAGATTTCTTGAGTTTCCGGTTCTCCATTGACACCACCTGCAAACTCTGGAACTTCATGAATTGGTGAATCTGGTGCGTTCACTCCGCCATTAAATTCAGGGATTTCCGAAGTTTCTGGTTCACCTTTTGCATATGCAAAAACTAATTTATCTCGAGAAATTTCATGACTTACTTTTGTCTCCGGATCTGTAATTGTTACATTTCCTTTTGAATCAACTGTTACGTCTTTTCCTGGATTTGCTTTTGTCACTTTTTCTTTCACTTTATCTTGTTCTTCTGGACTTAAGTTCTCAGGATTTTTCACTGGTACTTTTTCCATCGGAACTACTGGACTGAAATCTTCTGGATTCACAGTAATTACAACATCAACATCTTCTGTACTTCCATCTGGATACGTTACAGTTACAACACCTTTTTTCTCCCCATGTTTTGAAGTATCTGGAATTTTTCCATCTTTCCATCCAAAAGTCGTTCCTTCTGGTAACGTTTTTACATTTTCAATACTATCTTTTGCAGATGGTACTTGAGCATGTTCTACCGTTTGTGTTTTTGGCTGTGGATCGTAATCGTCTTTTTGTGGCGTTACTTCGACTGTTACCGTCACTTCTTCCGTACTCTTATCTGGGTAAGTGATTAATACTTTTCCTGTCTTACTTCCTGGTTTACTTGTGTCTGGTTGTTCTGACCAGCTATAGTTTGTTCCTTTTGGTAAGTCATTTGTATTAATACTTTTCTCTGGATCTGGTACTTCGTTGTGACGAACAGTTTGGTTCGGTTCTTTTGCCGTTGGGTTGAAGGTATCTTTTTGTTCTTTTACCCTTACTGGTACTTCTACTTCATCTTCCGTTCCATCTGGATAATGAACTAAGGCTACTCCTGGATGACTGCCCGGTGTGCTGACATCTGGCCTTGTCTTCCATGTAACAGTTGTGCCTTCTGGTAAGCCGGTTTTGGTTACACTTGTTTCTGGATCTGGTACGTGTCCATTGTCCACTTCTTGAGGGATTCCAGTTGGTGTGTAGTCATCATTTTGAGGCGTTACGTTTACCGTTACCGTCACTTCTTCCGTACTCTTGTCTGGATAGGTGATTAATACTTTTCCTGTCTTACTTCCTGGTTTACTTGTGTCTGGTTGTTCTGACCAGCTATAGTTTGTTCCTTTTGGTAAGTCGTTTGTATTAATACTTTTCTCTGGATCTGGTACTTCGTTGTGACGCACAGTTTGGTTCGGTTCTTTTGCCGTTGGGTTGAAGGTGTCACTTTGTTTCTTAACTGTGACTGGTACTTCTACTTCATCTTCCGTTCCATCTGGATAATGAACTAAGGCTACTCCTGGATGACTTCCTGGTGTATTCACAACTGGAGTTTCTTTCCATGTGACGGTTGTGCCTTCTGGTAAGCCTGTTTTGTTTACACTTGTTTCTGGATCTGGCACATGTCCATTGTCTACGGTTTGCGCAATACCAGT